>CALWOK010000055.1 GCA_944383125.1 uncultured Flavonifractor sp. | reverse complement strand
GAGGGCCTGTCCGTGCTGGAGTACTTCATCTCCTCCCGAGGCGCCCGGAAGGGCATGGCCGACACCGCTCTGCGTACCGCCGACTCCGGTTACCTGACCCGCCGCCTGGTGGACGTGTCCCAGGAGGTCATCATCCGGGAGGACGACTGCGGCACCGACGACGGCATCATGGTCAGCGAGATCGTGGAGAACGGCCAGGTCATCGAGACCTTCGGCGAGCGGCTCAAGGGCCGCTACCCCGTGGAGGATATCTGCGATCCCCAGACCGGCGAGGTGCTCTTCGACCACCACACCATGCTCAAGGCGGACGACGCCGCTGTGCTGGAGGCCCACGGCATCCACCAGGTCAAGATCCGCTCTGTCCTGACCTGCCGGGCCCGCAGTGGGGTATGCTCCAAGTGCTACGGCATCAACCTGGCCATCGGTGAGCCTGTGGGTGCCGGTGAGGCGGTCGGCATCATCGCCGCCCAGTCCATCGGTGAGCCTGGTACCCAGCTGACCATGCGTACCTTCCACACCGGCGGCGTGGCCGGCGGCGATATCACCCAGGGTCTTCCCCGTGTTGAGGAGCTGTTTGAGTCCCGTAAGCCCAAGAAGATGGCCCAGCTGGCCGAAATCGGCGGCACCGTTACCCTGGAGGAGGCCAAGCGCAACTCTATGTGCAACCTGACCATCACCGCCAGCGACGGCGAGGTGGTCACCTACGCCCTTCCCTATGCCGGTCTGCGGGTAAAACATGGCGACACCGTGGAAAAGGGCTTTGCCCTCACCGACGGCGCCCTCTATCCCCAGGACGTGCTGCGGGTCCGTGGCATCCACGCCGTGTACGACTACCTGATTCAGGAAGTGCAGAAGCCCTACCGTCAGCAGGGCGTGGATATCAACGACAAGCACATTGAGGTCATCTGCCGCCAGATGATGCGCAAGGTCCGTGTGGAGGATGCCGGCGACTCCGATCTGCTCTCGGGCGCTACCGTGGAGCTGATTGAATACGAGGACGCCAAGGCCGCTGTCCAGGCCCGGATTGACGCCGGGGAGACCAACGACGGCATGGAGCTGCGGCTGCCCACCTGCACCCGCCTGCTGATGGGTATCACCAAGGCCTCTCTGGCTACCGACTCCTTCCTGTCTGCCGCCTCCTTCCAGGAGACCACCAAGGTACTCACCGAGGCCGCCATCAAGGGCAAGGTGGACCACCTGCTGGGTCTGAAGGAAAACGTCATCATCGGTAAGCTCATCCCCGCCGGTTCCGGTCTGTCCATGTACCGCAAGTACGATCAGATGGACGACGAGGGAGTTGCCCAGAGCGGCGAAGCCGCTGTGGAAGAAATCCTGCTGGAGGACAGTATGCCTGTGGCAGAAGAGAACGCCATGGACGACGGCGCAGAACTTTAAGCCCGACTTTTGGGGGCGTTGCAGCAACTGCAGCGCCCCCATTTTCATCCATCCGAGGTATGCCTATGAACCGTCTTTCCCCCTTCTCCCTCACTGCCGGCGGGGCCGGCGTTGTGCTGCTGGGACTGAGTCTGGTCCCCCTCAGCGCCCTGTCCCAGAGCAGCCCCGCCACTGCGGCAGCTCTTTTTCTCCTGCTGCTCTGTCTGGCGGCCCTCTCCCTGTGGCTGTTGTTCCGGTCCGGTTATCCTGTGCAAGCACTGTTCATCGCCTTGCTGCCCATCGGGCTGGCCTTGTTCCTCCGGGCCTCCATGCTGGATTATGCCTCAGACGATTACAAGATTTTTTTATCCCAGTGGGCTGCAACCTTTCGGGACAACGGCGGCTTTGCTGCCATCAAACTGCCCATTGGCAACTATAATGTACCTTACCTCTATTTTTTAGCTGCCATCTCCTACCTGCCTCTGCCCGACCTCTACCTCATCAAGCTCTTTTCCATCTGTTTTGATGTGATTCTGGCCTGGGGCGGCCTGCGTCTGGTGAGACACTTTACCGGACAGGGCAGCCTTCCCCCGCTGGTGTGCTTCTGTGTCCTGCTGCTGCTCCCTACCGTTGTGCTCAACGGGGCCTACTGGGGGCAGTGTGATGCCCTCTACGGCGCTTTGGTGCTCCATGCCCTGGCCTGTGTGCTGGAGGGAAAACCCAAGACCTCTGTGGTGCTGATGGGTATTGCCTTCTCCTTCAAATTGCAGACGGTCTTTCTCCTGCCCCTGTGGGGGGTGCTGTGGCTGGCCAAGCGAATCCGGCTGGGCGAGCTGTTCCTCTTTCCTGTCGCCTACGCTGTGACCTGTCTCCCCGCTCTGCTGCTGGGCAAACCCCTGGGGGATATTTTGGGGGTTTACCTGGGCCAGACCAAAGAGGGCGCAGGGGCGTTGAATTACAACTGCGCTTCGATTTTCTCCTGTTTCCCCTACGGCACACAGCTGGATGAAACCATGGGCGCCCGTCTGGGGATTCTGGCCGCCTTTGCGCTGGTTGCGGTCCTGTTGGTGGTGGCCTTTATCTGGAAAGACAGGCTGGACGATCATACCCTGCTGCTGTGCGGAATTTTGCTGGCCGTGGGCGTTCCCTTTCTGCTGCCCTATATGCACGACCGGTACTATTTCCTGGCCGACGTGCTTACCCTTGCCTGGGCCTGCATCCTGCCCCGCCGCATTCCGGCAGCAGTATTCATCCAGCTGGCGTCCTTCAGCGCCTATCTGACCTATTTCCGGATGCAGTATACCTTTCTCATACAGTGGGGCGGCTCTACCTTCACCATGCTGGGAGAAAGCCTGCTGGTCCTGGCAGTACTGGTATGGAGCGGGGTACTTCTGGGCCGGCAGTTGAAAGATTTCTCCCGTTCTTCTCTCCCCGTGAAGAAATTTTGCAAGAAATCCCGGAAAAATGGTTGACGGATCAGAAACAATGTGTTACAATTTGGTTACAGTTTTTAAAAAGCTGTAACAAATATGAAAAGGAGGCCAAAATGGCTACGCAATCCATTCCCCTCACCTACAAGGGCCATCCGCTCCGCCGTAAGGACAGCTTGATCTACTACGGCAGCATGGCCGAAAAATATATCATCATGCTTCAGATTCTGGACCAGAAGAAGGAACAGGATCTGGATATGGCCACCCGGGTATCCGTTCAGCTCCAGCTGACCGACCCCGACCTGAAAAGCCGGGACCGTGTGGTGAAAAAGACCGAAAAGGACAGCCTGTATGCCGCAATGGATGTGGCCTGTGTATGGCTGGAGCGGGCACTGTCCGGCAAATAATCTCTACCAAAGAATGTGAATGGAGGAATCCTACCTATGATAAAACCTGCCAAGCTTCTGCGCACCACCCTGCTGACCGTGGCTCTCTCTACGGTATGTACCGTGGCCGCCTCCGCTGCCAGCGTGGGCGTGGGTACCGTCAATACCGACGCTCTCCGGCTGCGGGCCGAAGCCAGCACCACCTCCACCATCCTGGGTACCGCCTCTGCGGGTGATACCGTCGTCATCCTGGAGGATGCCGGAAACGGCTGGTATAAGGTGGATTTCAACACCGTGGAAGGCTATATGTCCGGCGAGTATCTGAAGGTATCCGCCAAGGCCGATGTTGCCATCGGTTACGGCATGGTAGATGCCGGCGGCTCCACCCTCAATGTGCGCAGTGGGCCTGGCACCAGCTACAGCAAGGTGACATCCCTCAGCGACGGCGCCGTTGTGAGCATCACCGGCATTGACAACGGCTGGTACAAAGTCAAGACCAGCAGCGGCGCTGTGGGCTATGTCAGCAGCGAGTACATGGACATCTGCAAAAGTTCTGCCGGTTCCCGGGGCAACGCCACTGCCACCGCTTCCAGCAGCAGCCTGGGCCAGCAGGTGGCAGACTACGCACTGAAGTTCCTGGGAACCCCCTATGTGTATGGCGGCAACGGCCCCAGCTGCTTTGACTGCTCCGGCTACACCAGCTACATATACCGTCAGTTCGGCTATACCCTGAACCGTACTGCCTCCACCCAGCTGTCCAACGGTGTGTCCGTCTCCAAGAGTGAGCTGCAGCCCGGCGATCTGGTGTTCTTCCGTTATAACACCTCTTATCCTGCTTCCCATGTGGGCATCTACATTGGCAACGGCCAGTTTGTCCACGCCTCCACCAATCAGTACAAGGTACAGGTCAATCAGCTGACCTCCGGTCATTACGCCAACGTATACATTGGCGCACGCCGCATTCTGTGATCTTTGCTTGGCAGGCAAATCAATGGAATCCATCCCCCGCTTGCAGATGCAGGCGGGGGATTTTTATGTCAAATTCCTGGGACACTTTGCAACTTATCTGTTGGAATGGTGCACTTCTCCCAAGGTATCCGGAGTTTCTTCCTGAAAATCCGTCATACATGCAACTTTATTTTTTTTACTTGCAATTTTTTGGCGTATGGATTATAATGACTTCACCACAGAAAAGTGTTCACAGATCTGTGAACCAATCTGAAATTGGCTGCCCGCCCGGGCCGCCAGACAAAGGAGTTTGGCAAGATGGCATTTTCGATTACCAATCCGTATTTGCAGGGTGTTTATGAGGGCGTCTGCAAGAAGAATTCTCACGAGCCTGAGTTTCTCCAGGCGGTAGGCGAGGTGCTGGAGACACTCCAGCCTGTCTTCAATCAGAGACCGGAGCTGGCCAAGGCCGGCATCATCGACCGTATGGTGGAGCCTGAGCGCAGCCTGCTCTTCCGTGTCTCCTGGGTAGACGACAAGGGCCAGGTTCAGGTAAACCGGGGCTACCGGGTGCAGTTCTCCACCGCCATTGGCCCCTCCAAGGGCGGTCTGCGGTTCCACCCCTCTGTCAACCTGTCCATCATCAAGTTCCTGGGCTTTGAGCAGGTGTTCAAGAACTCCCTCACCAGCCTGCCTCTGGGCGGCGGCAAGGGCGGCTCCGACTTTGACCCCAAGGGCAAGAGCAGCAACGAAGTCATGCGCTTCTGCCAGTCCTTCATGACCGAGCTGCAGCGCCACATCGGCCCCGATACCGACGTGCCTGCCGGCGACATCGGCGTAGGCGCCCGTGAGATCGGCTATCTGTTCGGCCAATACAAGCGCATCCGCAACGAGTTCAACGGTGTTCTCACCGGCAAGGGTCTGACCTACGGCGGCTCCCTGGTGCGCACCGAGGCCACTGGTTACGGTCTGTGCTACTTCACCGACGAGATGCTCAAGGCCGCCGGAAAGTCCTTCCAGGGCCAGAGCGTGGTCATTTCCGGCTCGGGCAATGTGGCCATCTATGCCAACCAGAAGGCCACCCAGCTGGGCGGCAAGGTCATCGCCATGAGCGACTCCAACGGCTACATTGTGGATGAGAACGGCATTGACTATAAGGTGATCCAGGAGATCAAGGAGGTCAAGCGGGAGCGCATCAAGACCTATCTGGAGTATGTTCCCACTGCCAAGTACTATGAGGGCTGTCAGGGCATCTGGACGGTTCCCTGCGGCATTGCCCTCCCCTGCGCCACCCAGAACGAGCTGCCCCTGGAGGGCGCCAAGGCTCTGGTGGAGCACGGCTGCTTTGCTGTGGCAGAGGGCGCCAACATGCCCTCCACCCCCGATGCTGTGGCCTACTTCCAGGAGCATGGCGTGCTCTTTGGGCCTGCCAAGGCTGCCAACGCCGGCGGCGTAGCCACCTCCGGCCTGGAGATGAGCCAGAACTCCATGCGCCTGAGCTGGAGCTTTGAGGAAGTGGACCAGAAGCTCCACGGCATCATGACCAACATCTATCACAACTCCGCCAAGGCCGCCGAGGAATACAACATGCCCGGCAACCTGGTGGCAGGAGCCAACATCGCCGGCTTCATGAAGGTGGCCGACGCTATGATCTGGCAGGGTGTTTCTTACTAAGTTTTTCTAAGCCTTTTACAGAAGGGGCAGGCACTTTATCATGTGCCTGCCCTTTCTTGCGCTTCTCTCTTTTTACGGGAATAACCAGACCAAATTCATCCGTTATGATAATATTGAGGCCATATGCCTGCTTTTGGACTGTACCCCCAATGAATTATTTGTGATAGACTTTGAAAACGGCTGAATTTGTGGTATGCTGTGGACAGCTGCACTGCCTCCGGCGGGCCCCTTTCTGACGGGCCAGAAAGGGGCGAAAGAGCCCGTCAGGGCGGGGGATTCCGATTTCCCCCGCCCCGACACCCCACCCCTTAAAACGGCCAAAGAGAGGGGCTGCGGCCCCCCTCTTTGGATACTCCCCCGGGGGGTTGCTTCTTTGCAGAAGCCCTTTGATAAGCCCGTACCCTTCCATATGAACGCAACGAGGTATGATTTATGCTCCGCATATCAAATATTGCCCTTTCTCTGGACGGAGGAAAGGCACAACTGAAAAAAAAAGCTGCCCGGGTTCTGGGGGTCAAACCGGACGCCATACAATCTCTGACCCTGGCCCGGCAGTCCATCGACGCCCGGAAAAAAAGTGATGTCCACTACGTCTGTACGGTGGACGTTACCCTTTCTGACGAAGCCAGAGTCATGGCCCGGTGCCGGGATAAAAACGTCACCCTCCATCAGTCCCAGCCCTATCAGTTTCCTCTGGTACGCCGTACCTCTTCCCTGCCCCCGGTGGTGGTAGGTATGGGTCCGGCCGGGCTGTTTGCCGCCCTCTTTCTGGCCCGGAATGGACTGGCCCCCATCGTGCTGGAGCGGGGACGGCCGGTAGAGGAGCGGACCGCCGATGTGGAGCAGTTTTGGGCCACTGGAGTGCTGGACCCCGCCTCCAACGTACAGTTTGGAGAAGGGGGCGCAGGCACCTTTTCCGACGGCAAGCTCACCACCGGCACCCACGATCCCCGCATCAGCACCGTTTTCCGGGAGCTGGTAGCCTCGGGCGCCCCGGCCGATATCCTCTACCAGCAAAAGCCCCATGTGGGGACTGACGTACTGCGGGATGTGGTGAGAAACCTCCGGAAGGAATTGCTCCGGCTGGGGTGTGAGGTACGTTTTGGACATCGTCTGACCGGTCTGACCCTCCGAAACGGGGCGGTAGCCGGTCTGACGGCAGAGGGGCCACAGGGGCCTTATCACATGCCCTGTGACGCTCTGGTGCTCTCTCCGGGCCACTCTGCCCGGGACACCTTCCAGATGCTCTATGAGGCCGGGGTACCCATGGAGGCCAAGCCCTTTGCTATCGGAGTGCGTATCGAACACCGTCAGCAGGATATCTCTCTGGCCCAGTTCGGGCCTGCCTGGGCGCAGCTCCCCGCCGCTGACTACAAGCTGGCCTGTCATCTTCCTGACGGACGCAGTGCCTTTACCTTCTGTGTCTGTCCCGGAGGACAGGTGGTAGCTGCCGCCTCCGAGGAGGGACGGCTGGTCACCAACGGCATGAGCCACCGGGCCAGAGATGGCCGGAATATCAACGGGGGATTTTTGGTGGGGGTGAATCCCGCCGACTTTGGCTCCCCCCATCCTCTGGCCGGAATTGCCTATCAGCGGCACTGGGAGGAAGCAGCCTTCCGGCTGGGAGGGGGCAACTACCACGCCCCAGCCCAGACCGTGGGAGATTTTCTGGCCCGGCAGCCTTCCAGGTCCCTGGGGCAGCTCTCCCCCACCTACCGGCCCGGCGTACTGCCCGCCGATCTGGACCATTGCCTGCCCCGCTACGTCACCGACACCCTCCGGGGCGCCCTTCCCCTCTTTGACCGCAAGCTGCGGGGCTTTGCATCCCCCCACAGCCTGCTCACCGGGGTGGAAACACGCTCTTCCTCCCCGGTCCGTATTCTGCGGGGAGAGGACTTTCAATCCGCCGTCCGGGGGCTGTATCCCTGCGGCGAAGGGGCAGGCTACGCCGGTGGAATTACCTCTGCCGCCGTGGACGGCATCCGGGTGGCAGAAGCGGTGGCCAGCCAATAAAAAACAGGCTGCATCTGAACAGATGCAGCCTGTTTTTTGTTATCGCCCTTCCATAGGCACATAGTCGGTATGGGTACCCACATATTTATAGGCCGGGCGGATGATCTTGCTCATGTTAATCAATTCTTCAATGCGGTGAGCGCTCCAGCCTGCCACACGGGCCATGGCAAAGATGGGGGTATACAGCTCCAGAGGCAGCTCCAGCATGTGATACACAAAACCGGAGTAGAAGTCCACATTGGCGGACACACCCTTATACATCTTCCGCTCATGGGCAATCACCTCGGGACCCAGCTTAGCCACCAGGGAATACAGCTCATACTCCTCATCCCGGCCCTTCTCCCGGGACAGCTTTTCCACAAAGGACTTGAATACATTGGCACGAGGGTCAGACAAGGAATAGACCGCATGGCCCATGCCGTAGATCAGACCTGCCTTGTCAAAGGCCTCCTTGTGGAGCAGCGCTTTCAGGTAATGCTTGATCTCGTCCTCGTCCTTCCAGTCGGACACCGTCTTTTTCATATCCTCAAACATCTGCACCACCTTGATGTTGGCGCCGCCATGCTTGGGGCCTTTCAGAGAGGCCAGAGCGGCCGCCATACAGGAATAGGTATCGGTGCCAGAGGAGGTGACCACATGGGTGGTAAAAGTGGAGTTGTTGCCGCCGCCGTGTTCGGCGTGGAGGGTCAGGCAGATGTCCAGCACATGGGCTTCCCAGAAGGAGTAAGAGGAATCCGCCCACAGCAGGGAGAGGATATTCTCCGCCGTGGACAGTTCAGGCCGGGGGGCGTGGATGTACAGGCTGCTGCCGCTCTTATAGTTCCAGGCCTGATAGCCGTAGACACTGAGCATGGGGAACAGTGAAATGAGCTGGACGCACTGGCGCATTACATTGGGCAGGGAGATATCGTCCGCCCGGTCATCATAGGAGGCCAGGTTGAGCACACTGCGGGCCAGGGAGTTCATAATGTCGTGGCTGGGAGCCTTGAGGATCACATCCCGCACAAAGTTATTGGGGAGGGAGCGGTAGTAGGACAGCTGTTTGGTAAAGCTGTCCAGCTCTTCCCGGGTGGGCAGCTTGCCCAGCAGCAGCAGATAGGCAGTCTCCTCAAACCCAAACCGGTTCTCCTTCAGGGCGCCTGACACCAGCTCTTCCACGTCCACGCCACGGTAGTACAGCTTGCCCTCACAGGGCAGCTCCTGCCCGTCCACAACCTGCTTGGCCACAATGTCAGAGATCTCAGTCAGCCCTGCCAGGACGCCCTTGCCGTTGAGATCCCGCAAGCCCCGTTTGACATCATATCTGACATAGTCCTCCGGGTCAATGCAGCTATTGTCCTGGGCAAGCCCTGCCAGGGCCTGAATCTCTGGGGTAATGTCGCAATAATTCGGATTGGTAGCCATAGAAACCTCCATTCTCTGTTCCCACCGGCGTCCCTCTGTCCCGCCGGTCAACTGCTTCATTGCGAACCATTATGCCATAAAAATGTTACTATACTGTGAATCCCCTCCCATAAATTTTGCAAGAATTCCTGAACCGGATGAAAAAAACCATAAAAGCCAGGAAACTGCTGCAAGTTTTGCAGCAGTTTCCCAGGCTTAGAACAGATCCTTCTTTTTCAGCAGGATTCCCGTCAGAAGAATCACCACGCCGGACAGGGCCAGCGGGAACCACCAGAACTGATCCAAAGGCAGACCCTGCACATTCATGCCGTAGAAGCTGAAGAAGATGTTGGGGATGGTAAGCAGAATGGTAATGGAGGTCAGTACCTTCATAATCACATTCAGGTTATTGGAAATCACCGATGCAAAGGCATCCATCATACCCGAGATAATGGAGGAATAGATATTGGCCATCTCAATGGCCTGACGCACCTCGATGAGCACATCCTCCAGCAGGTCATGATCTTCCTCATAGAGGGTGATGATGCGGCCCCGGAGGATTTTTTCCAGGGTAACCTCATTGGCCTTCAGGGAGGTATTGAAGTAAACCAGAGACTTTTCCAGATCCAGCAGCTGGATCAATTCCTTGTTGCGCTGGGATTTGTAGAGCTGCCGCTCCATATAGTTGTAAATCTTATCAATCTGCTTCAGGTATTGCAGGAAGCGCTTGGCCACCTGCAGCAGCATATAGAGGATAAACTGGGTGCGCTTCTGTGTCTCAGCATTGCGTACCAGCCCGTCCTGAAAATCCTTCAGAATGGAGGTCTCCTTCAGGCAGACGGTAATGATGTGCTTTTCGGTCACAATAATGCCCAGAGGGAGGGTGGAGTACACCACCGCATCGTCCTTTTCCACCGAAGGGGCGTCAATGATGATGAGGGTCTGGCCCTCCTCCGTGTCAATACGGGAGGTTTCCTCTTCGTCCAGGGCGGCCCGCAGGAAGGTAGGCTCCACCCCCAGGGTGACTGCCACCGTGTTCAGTTCATCCTCGCTGGGGTAGGTCAGGTTCACCCAGCAGCCGTCCTGCACCGAATCCAGCCGGGTCATTTTTCCGTTGATGGTCTTGTAAATTGAAAGCATTCTATCACGCCTTTCCGGGCGCAGGGGCCAAAAGGGCATAAAAATCCCCGCACACCTATTGTCTCGTCAATCCACGTTCTTATACAGCGGACAGGAAAAGAGCACAGGCGTACGGGCGTACCAACCAACGGTCAGACGCAGCACAAATACGCCGTGCCGATCTTACTGCATGCTCGACTCAGAGGGTCACCGCTCACGGCGCATATCACTCCCTTATGGTTCAAATGGCTCTCGCAAGCATCATTATATGCTATTTTGCATGGGATTGCAAGCCTGGCAATCAAAAAGCAGCAGCTACCAACCAGATAGCTGCTGCTCATCCAATCTTTACCGGTTCCGGTTGAAGATTTTGAAAATATCCTCAAAGGGGTCGTCCTCCGCAGGAGGGGCAGACTGCTGGGGTGTGCTGACCGGGGCCTGGGGCTGGGCTACCGCCTTCTTTTCGGCGGCGGCGGTAAAGGGTTTGTTTGGCATGGCCCCCTCCACCTCTTCAAAGCCGGTGGAGATAACAGTAACCCGGATCTCGTCCTCCAGGGTATCGTCGAAGGCGGCGCCGAAGATGATGAGGGCGTCGGGATGGGCGGCCTGCTGCACCAGATTGGCGGCAGTTTCCACCTCCTCCAGACCGATGTCCATGGAGCCGGTAACGTTGACCAGTACGCCCTTGGCGCCGTTGATGGAGGTCTCCAGCAAGGGGCTGGAAATGGCCATCTTGGCGGCCTCCTCGGCCTTGTTCTTGCCCCCGGCCCGGCCCACGCCCATGTGGGCCATACCGGCGTTCTGCATGACGGCGGTCACGTCGGCAAAGTCCAGGTTGATGAAGCCGGTGTTCTTGATCAGGTCGGAAATGGACTGCACCGCCTGGCGCAGCACATCGTCGGCAATTTCAAAGGCATTGGCAAAGGTGATCGTCTGGTCGGTGGCAAATTTCAGCCGCTCATTGGGGATGATCACCAGGCTGTCCACCCGGGTGCGCAGCTCTTCAATGCCCTTTTCAGCCTGGAGCATCCGGCGGCGGCCCTCAAAATTAAAGGGCTTGGTCACCACGCCCACAGTGAGGATCCCCATCTCCTTGGCAATATCCGCCACAATAGGGGCTGCACCGGTAC
>CALWOK010000054.1 GCA_944383125.1 uncultured Flavonifractor sp. | reverse complement strand
CATATGGTAAACCTCCTGTGTGGTGCTCCTATTCTACACCACGCAGGAGGTTTACACAAAACTTTGGATAGTCTCCAATTATCCTTCGATCCCTTGTCTACAACGCATTGGAGCCTTGTCCTGATGTCATGGCGAGACGAGGGTTGAAGGATCATGTGGCCAAATTGCTGTCATTCCAGATAATATAACTGCCTGCGTCCCCATGAAGCGCTGAGCAATGCCACGCCTGATGTGGTCTATGGCGCAAGCTTCTGCGTTGCCTGACCGCCGGCCTTGACAGGATGTGCCCGGCCTGTTGCAGCCAACAGCGGCGAGGGTGCGACGGAGTCAGAATACAAAAGCGCCTGCCTACCTGCCGGTCAAAATGGAACCCGGACGGGAACCGGTCCCATGCCGCCCCCTTTCTTGCCTTTGGAGCGTCGGTATGCTACACTGTGGAAAACAGGTTTGCCCCTTCATGGAAAAGGGACGGGAGGTTGGACAGATGGGAACATGTGACACAAAGGACCGGTATCAGGGCTGCCTGATGGGCGGCGCCGCCGGAGACGCCCTGGGCTATGAGGTGGAGTTTCTGACGTGGCGGGAGATCCGGGCACGCTATGGGCCGGATGGCATCCGGCACTACGAAAAGAAAAACGGGGTGGCCCGGATTTCCGATGACACCCAGATGACCCTCTTTACCGCCGACGGGCTGCTGCACGCCAGAGAACCGGGCGATCCGGCATCCTGTGCTGCCAGCATTGCCGCCTGCTGCCGGGATTGGCTGGTGACACAGCGAGAGCGGTTCCCCTTCAACGGCCCGCATACCTCCCGGCTGCTCCAGATACCCGAGCTGTTCCATGCCAGGGCGCCGGGGAACACCTGTCTGAGCGCCCTGGGGTCGGGGAAAATCGGTTCCATCCAAACCCCCATCAATCAGAGCAAGGGCTGCGGCGGTATTATGCGGGTGGCGCCCATCGGGCTGTTCTTTGCCCATCCGGATACCGCAGGACTGCTGGCGGCAGAGGCTGCGGCCCAGACCCACGGCCATGAGCTGGGCTATCTCCCGGCAGGCATTCTGGCCTGGTGTATCTCCACCCTGTCCCATCAGGGGGAGGCCGCTCTGCCCGAGACGGTCCGGGGTGGTCTGGCATGGGCAAAGGCAGCTTTTCCCCATGCGGTACACGGCCCGGCGCTGGAAGCCCTGGTAGAGCGGGCCATTGCCCTGGGAGAGAAGGGGACCGGAGAGGACCGCAAGGCCATTGCCTCCCTGGGAGAGGGCTGGGTGGCAGAGGAAACCCTGGCCATTGCGGTTTACTGTGCCATCCGGTATGCCAATGACATGCAAAAAGCCCTGTGCGCCGCTGTCAACCACAGCGGGGACAGCGACTCCACCGGCGCGGTGACGGGCAATCTGCTGGGGGCCAGCCTGGGCCTGAAAAAGATCCCCGCCGGCCTGCAGGACGGCCTGGAGCTGAAGGGGGTTATTCTGGAGCTGGCAGACCAGCTCCACGCCCACAGCAGGCTGGGATAGCCGGGAAGCGGCCCGGCGGGGGAAAGGCTCTGGCTGTGACCGACAGGGCAGGAGAAAATCCCCCCGGCCGGCGCTCAGAACGATACAAAAGGAGCTGCTGCACCACGGTGCAGCGGCTCCTTTTGTTGTGCTGTCCCAAGGAATGGGGTCAGAATGGGACTTTGGTCGCATACCTTACTGGGAAGGGAGGGACGGTCCCATGGCAAAACAATATGCCCGTCTGAACCAGATTGAACACAACCGTACCGTCACATGGGAAAGGGATGGCCTGTTTTTGTACCGCTTGCAGGGCGGGCTGCTGCTGGCCCTCAAAGAGCAGGGGCGGCTGAGCGAGCTGCAATATCGTCATGCCCGGGAGCACCTGGACCGGCAGCGCCGGGCGTGGATTGCAACGGGGCAGAAGGGAGGGCGGCCATGATACAGGTGGCAGGGTATTGCCGGGTTTCTACCGACAAGGAGGACCAGGCCAACTCCTTTGCATCCCAGCAGAGCTATTTCAGAGCATACATTTCCAGCCATCCGGACTGGCGTTTATACGAAATTTATGCCGACGAGGGTGTCTCCGGTACCAGCACCAGAAAGCGCAGGCAATTTCACCGTATGATCCAGGACGCCTATGCAGGCAGGTTTCAGCTGATCCTGACCAAGGAGGTCAGCCGGTTTTCCCGCAATATTGTTGACACACTCAGCTATACCCGGAAACTGAGACAGATTGGGGTAGCGGTGGAATTTATGACCGACCACATCAACACCATGGACGGCGACGGCGAGCTGCGGCTGTCCATCATGGCCACGCTGGCCCAGGACGAAAGCCGCAAGACTTCCAGCCGGGTGGTCTGGGGCCAGACCCGGCAGATGGAGAAGGGGGTGGTTTTCGGCCGGTCCCTGCTGGGGTATGAAGTGGCCAACGGAGTACTGACCGTGGAGCCGGAGGGTGCTGCCGTTGTGCGGCTGATCTTTGAGAAGTATGCCCGGGAGCAGATGGGTACCTCGGAGCTTGCCCGGTATCTGACCCAAACGGGGTACCGCACACACCGGGGCAGCAGCCGGTGGAGTACCGGTGCCATCCTGCGGATTTTGAAGAATGAGAAGTATGCAGGGGACCTGGTGCAGAAAAAAACCTATACCCCCGACTACCTCACCCACGAAAAGCGGGCCAATCATGGGGAGGTGCCGCTGATTTGTCTGAAAGACCACCACGAGCCCATTGTAAGCCGGGAACTGTGGCAGCTGGCCCAGGAGCGGATGGAGCAAAACAACAAACATGGCCATGGGAGCTGGGGCCACTCCAACCGCTATGTGTTTTCCGGAAAGATCCGGTGTGCCGGGTGCGGAGCCAGCTTTGTGGGCCGTGTGAAGGTGCGGAAGGACGGCACCAGGGTGCGCCGGTGGAGCTGCGGTACGGCGGTGCGCCAGGGAAGGAGCGGCTGTGCTATTGGGAAGCTGATCCGGGATGATGATGCCATGCACATGCTGAAAACTGCGGTACAGAGCCTGCCCTTGGATATCCATGCCGTCATCCGCAATGTAACCGCATTGGCCATGGATGCCGTCCGGGCCACCCGGGAGGGGGTGGGGGAGGAACCGGAGCCGCTGCAACGGGAACTGGAGCAGCTCCGGCAGAAGAAGGTGCGGGTGATGGACGCCTACTTTTCCGGCGATCTCTCCCGGGAGGAGATGCTGACCATGAACAGACGGTACGAGGCCCAGGCGGAGGACCTGCGGACACGGCTGGAAGCCGCAGTGGAAGGGAAGCGGTGCGGCGATGGACTGGAGCGGCTGCAAAAGACCATCCGGTCAGATGTGGCCGCACTGCTGCGCTTTGAGCGGGAGAGTACGGCGCTGTGCAAGACGGTGCTGGACTGCCTGACCGTATTCCCGGACCGGCATATGGAGCTGCGCCTCCGGGATCTGCCCCAGGTATTTCAATTTCAGGGATAACAGAAGCGCCGTCCCGGGGTTCCGGGACGGCTGCCTGCGGATGGATTCAGCACTGCATGGCATCTTCCAGCTTTTTTAAGGCTTTTTTTTCAATGCGGGATACATAGGAGCGTGAAATACCGCACTTGGCTGCCACCTCCCGCTGGGTATGGGGCTGACAGCCGTTGAGCCCATAGCGGAGGGAAACGATGTTGAGTTCCCTTTCATCCAGGGCGTTTGCCACACACTGCCGTACCTTATGACAGCTTTCCTTTACGTCCAGCTCCTCCAGCATATCATCATCCACATACAGGGTGTCCATCAGGGACAGAGCATTTCCGTCCCCATCGCCGTCAAGGGCGTCGGAGAGCGAAACTTCCCCTTGATTTTTTCGCTGGGAACGGAAATACATCAGGATCTCATTTTCAATACACCGGGAGGCGTAGGTGGCGAGGCGCACCTTTTTGTCCGCCTTAAAGGTGTTGATCCCCTTGATCAGCCCGATGGTCCCAATGGAGATCAGATCGTCCTGATCGCCGTTGGGGGTATAGTATTTTTTGACGATATGGGCTACCAGGCGCAGGTTGTGCTCAATGAGCTTGTTGCGGGCGGCCAGATCGCCTTCCGCCGCCTGCCGGAGGCAGCTGCGCTCCTCGTCCGCAGTCAGCGGCCGTGGGAAGGAGCTGGTACCGCCGCCGGACAGGCGCAGGGAAAACAGCGTGTGGTTGAGAATCAGCAGAATCCAGGCAGGAATCATATCATCACACCTCCATCAGTCCAAGTCTATTCCGCTCCATGTTGTCCCTATCACAGAATGGCCCGCTGAGACAGCTTGGCGCCGGAGGGGGTGTCAGAATGACCCTTCTGTCCC
>CALWOK010000053.1 GCA_944383125.1 uncultured Flavonifractor sp. | reverse complement strand
CTGGAAAAGCTCCACATTTACGGCGGCGACTATCCCACCCACGACGGCACCGGCGTCCGGGACTTCATCCATGTGGTAGATCTGGCCCGGGGCCATGTGGCTGCCCTGGGCAAGCTGAAAGAGGACTGCGGCCTGTTTATCTGCAATCTGGGTACCGGCGTGGGTTACTCCGTAATGGATGTGCTCCATGCCTATGAGAAGGCCTGCGGAAAGCCCATTCCTTATGTCATCGATCCCCGTCGTGCAGGCGACCTGCCTGAATTCTATGCCGACCCCACCAAGGCCAAGGAGGAGCTGGGCTGGCAGACCACCTACAGCCTGGAGGATATGTGCGCCACCTCCTGGAAGTGGCAGTCCAATAATCCCAACGGCTATGGGGACTGATCTGTACGGGATAAGGAAGGATACATAAGAGATGAACAAGCCTGTTTTGGTGGTGATGGCCGCCGGCATGGGAAGCCGCTATGGCGGATTGAAGCAGATTGACCCGGTGGGCGCCCACAACCAGCTCATCATTGACTACGCCATCTATGATGCCCGCCGGGCCGGCTTTGAATCGGTGGTCTTTGTCATCAAGCATGAGATTGAAGATACCTTCAAAAAGGCCATCGGGGACCGGTTGTCCAAGGTCATTGAGGTGAAGTATGCCTACCAGGAGCTGACCGATCTGCCGGAGGGCTATACCGTTCCCCAGGGCCGGGTGAAGCCCTGGGGGACCTGCCATGCCATTCTGGCCGCCCGTAAGGTGGTGGAGGGACCTTTTGCCGTCATCAATTCTGATGACTATTATGGCCCCGAGGGATTCCGTGCCATTTATGCCTATCTGGAGTCCCACCCCGACCAGCCCGGCTGTTACGAGTATGCCATGGTGGGCTACCGTCTGGGCAATACCGTCACCGAACACGGCCATGTGGCCCGGGGCATCTGTGAGGAGGACCAGGAGCAGTTCCTGGAAAAGGTTACGGAGCGCACCCACATTGAAAAGGAGGGGGCAGACGCCCGCTTTACCGAGGATGAGGGGGCTACCTGGAGCCATCTGTCAGGGGATACCATTGTGTCCATGAACCTGTGGGGCTTTACCAGGAGCTTTTTGCAGGAGGCGGAGGTCAGGTTCCCCGCCTTTCTGGACAAGACCATGGGGGAAAATCCTCTGAAAGGGGAGTACTTCCTGCCCAGTGTGGTGACCCAGCTTCTGGAGGAGGGCAAGGCCCGGGTGAAGGTGCTGCGCAGTTCTGACAGATGGTATGGCGTGACCTATCGGGAGGACAAGCCTGTGGTGGTGCAGGCCATTGCCGATATGACCGCCCGGGGGCTGTACCCGGAGCGGCTGTGGGATGTGTGAACCATGTCGCAGGCAGAACAGTTTTTGCAGGAGGCACTCAACGCCTTTGACTTTGGCGGCCAGGTGGTGGGGGCGGTGCGCTTTGGCTCCGGCCATATCAACGACACCTTCTGCGTCCACACCCAGCCGGGGGAGGACCCCTGCCGCCGCTTCATTCTCCAGCGGATTTCCGCCAATGCCTTCCACCACCCTGACCAGGTCATGGCCAACATTGCCGGCGTGACCTCCTATCTGAAAAAGGAGATTGCCGCCGCCGGGGGAGATCCCGAGCGGGAAACTTTATCGCTGCATACGGCCCGGGACGGCTCGTTTTTCCACACCGATGTGGAGGGAGGCGCCTGGCGGGTCTATCCCTTTGTGGAAAATACCATGTGTCTCCAGTGTGCCGATACCCCCCAGAGGTTTGCCACCTCTGCCAGGGCCTTTGGCAAATTCCAGCGGATGCTGAAGGACTACCCGGCAGACACACTTTATGAGACCATTCCCCGTTTTCATGACACCGAGGACCGGCTGGTCAAGCTGAAGGCGGCGGTGGCGGCCGATGTGATGGGCCGGGTGCAGTCGGTGCAGCCTGAGCCGGCCTTTGTGGCCGCCCGGGAGGCCGACTGCTCGGTGGCTCTCCAGGCGCTGCGGGAGGGGAAGCTGCCTCTGCGTGTGACCCACAACGATACCAAGCTGAACAATGTGCTGCTGGACCGCAGTACCGGAGAGGCCCTATGCGTCATTGACCTGGACACGGTGATGCCCGGTCTGTCGGTCAACGATTTCGGGGATTCCATCCGGTTTGGGGCCAACCACTGTGTAGAGGATGAGACAGATCTGTCCAAGGTGAGCTTTGATCTGAATTTCTTCGACGCCTACACCCAGGGCTTTCTGGAGGGGGCGCAAGGAGCGCTGACCGAAGCCGAACTGGACTATCTGCCCTGGGGCGCCCGGCTGATGACCCTGGAGTGCGGCATCCGCTTTCTGACCGACTATCTGGAGGGGGACCACTACTTCCACATACAGCGGCCCGGCCAAAACCTGGACCGCTGCCGCACCCAGTTCAAGCTGGTGGCGGATATGGAGCGCTGCTGGGATGAGATGAAGGCGGTAGTCGACCAGTACCGTACCTGAAGCAGTGCTCTCTTTTAGAAAAATCTGCCGGACCATTCCGCTGGCCCGGCAGATTTTTTCTTGTCAAACAGGGAATCTATGATATAATAATTCAGTTATATGCTGCCGCAACTGAGGTAAAAAGCCATGAAACATGTACTGGAATATCTGGAATGCTCCAGCAGACGAACCCCTTCCAAGGTGGCCTTTGCAGACCGCAGCCTGTCTCTGACCTTTCAGGAGCTTGAGCGGCGGGCGGCCGTTCTGGGTACCAGCCTGGCCCGACAGGTGGCCCGGTGCAACCGCCCTCTGGTGGTGCTGGTGGAGCGCAATGTATACACCCTGGCAGGCTTTCTGGGTGTCTTGAAAAGCGGGAATTATTACGTCCCACTGGACCCCCTGATGCCCTCCAAACGCCTGCAGGGGATTTTGGAGCAGGTGGACCCGGCCCTGATCCTCTACAGCCACCCCCAGGAAAAGCTGGCCCGGGCGTTGTCCCGGCAGTACCCCATCTGCTCCATTGAGGAGCACATGGAGGGGGAGCCGGATGACACCCTTCTGGCCCGCTGCCGCAGCCAGGTGCTGGACATTGACCCGGTCTATATGATTTTCACCTCCGGTTCCACCGGAACCCCCAAGGGGATTGTTATCTCCCACCGCAGCGTCATTGACTTTGTGGAGTGGATGGCGGAGAGCTGCCGGATCACCAAAGAGGACGTCATGGGCAATCAGGCCCCCTTTTATTTTGACCTGTCGGTGAAGGACATTTACCTGACCCTGAAATGCGGCGCATCCTGCTATATCCTGGAGAAAAAGCTCTTCCTCTTCCCGGGCCTTCTGGTGAAGGAGCTGGAAGAGAAGGCGGTGACCACCTTGATCTGGGCCACCTCCGCCTTCCATCTGGTGGCAAATTCCGGCGCGCTGGAAAAGGCCAATCTGCCCGCCCTGAACAAGGTGATTGTGGGCGGCGAGGCCCTGCGGGCCAAGCAGCTGAACCTGTGGCGCAACGCCCTGCCCCATGTACAGTATACCAACCTTTACGGCCCCACGGAAGTGACGGTGGACTGCACCTGGTACCCCATCACACGGGAGTTTGCCGACCATGAGAGCATCCCCATCGGAACTGCCTGCGCCAACAAAGAGGTGTTTTTGCTGGACAGGGATTTGAAGCCGGTGGCAGACGGACAGCCCGGCGAGCTGTGTGTGCGGGGTGTGGGGCTGGCCCACGGCTATTTCAAAGACCCGGAAAAGACGGCAGCCGCCTTTATCCAGGACCCCAGAAATGCCGACTATCCCCAGAAAATCTACCGTACCGGCGATCTTGCCTACCGAAATGAGGAGGGGCTGTTTGTATTCCTCTCCCGCAAGGATGGGCAGATCAAGCACATGGGGTACCGTATTGAGCTGGGCGAGGTGGAAACCGCCCTGGCCGCCCTCCCTGACATTCAGGAGGCCATTACCTTTTTTGATGAAAAACGGGATAAAATTGTGTGCTGTTATGCGGGGGACTGTACCGGCGATGATATCAACCGGGCCTTGAAGGAACAGCTCCCCAAATACATGCTGCCCAATCTGTTCCGTCCCCTACCTGGGCTGCCCCACAATCCCAACGGCAAGGTGGACAGAGTATCCCTGAGGGAACAGTATGAGCAGGAAAGCCATTGAATCCTACCAGGAGGCCAAGGACCTCATTGCCCGGTATTTTAAGCCGGGCATTCAGACCAACGGCATTCCCAGCGGGGAGCTGCTGCAACGGGAAGTGGAGCAGGGTACCCTCTTTGCCCATGCCTATGGGGGCGGATTGTTTTTGCTCCGGGAGCGCCCCCATCACATCCTTGTCACCTATCTGCTGACCAATCCGGATGTCATACCAGAGCTGGACCTGGAAAAGCGGGCAGTGGTGGAGATCCCCTTCCGTCCGGGGGCGGAAAAAATCCTTCCGCCTCTTTGGGACAGCCTTTCTTTTGCCCCTCTGTTTTACCGCATCCGGATGAAACGGCCCAAGAGGGATGCCGTTCCTCTGCCGGTGCCGCCCTGTTCCCATACGCCGGAGGAGGTTATGGCACTGCTCCGCACCTGCTTTGATGAGACAACGGCCTGCCTGCCCACAGGGTCTGAGCTTTCTGCCGACCTGGCGGAGGGGCGTGTGCTGGTACAGGAGGTAGACGGCGTTCTGGCCGGCTGTCTGCGGGTGCGGCAGCAGGGCAATACGGCGGAAATCCGCCACCTTGCGGTGCTGCCGGACTTCCGGGGCAGGGGCATTGGAGACGCTCTCACAAAAGCTTTTTCGGCGGCCTTTCCAGACCGGCTGGCCCATGTGTGGGTACGGGAGGACTATCCCGCCCCGCAGAAGATTTATC
>CALWOK010000052.1 GCA_944383125.1 uncultured Flavonifractor sp. | reverse complement strand
TACCTCTGCCGACTCCCATTACGGTTCGGCCTATCTGTACCGCACCCTGGAACAGCTGCGGGAAGGGGAACTGCTCCCCTTCCAGGCCGGTATGGACGCCGGGGCGGACGCTGTGATGGTGGGCCACCTGATTGTCCCCGAACTGGATGACCAGCCTGCCCCTCTGTCTTACGCCATTGTTACCGAGCTGCTGCGGGAGGAACTGGGCTTTGACGGCATTGTCCTCACCGACGGTCTGGAAATGCAGGCCCTCACCGACCATTACAGCAGTACAGAGGTGGCTGTAGGGGCCATTCAGGCCGGAGTGGACATTCTGCTCTGTCCCGGTGATCTGGACGGCAGCATTGCGGCACTGACCCAGGCAGTGGAAAACGGGGATATTTCCATGGAGCGGCTGGATGAAAGCGTGAAGCGCATTCTCATGTTCAAAATGAACCACGATATCCTGCCCCTGGAGGAATCCTGACCCTATATGCAGCAAGGACGGAGCGCAGTGCGCTCCATCCTTGCTCGTTTCGTCAGATTTCCCGGCGGCCCTCCAGGGCGCGCATCAACGTTGCGTCGTCGGTATACTCCAAATGGCTGCCCACCGGGATACCGTAGGCCAGCCGGGTCACCTTCACCCCAAAGGGGTGGAGGATGCGGGCCAGGTACATGGCGGTGGCCTCTCCCTCGGTATCCGGATTGGTGGCCATAATCACTTCCTGCACATCCCCGGCGGCCACCCGGCTCACCAGCTCCTTCACCCGAATCTGGTCAGGCCCCACATGGTTCATGGGAGAAATCACGCCGTGGAGCACATGGTATACCCCCGGATACTCCCGGGAGCGCTCCATGGCTGCCACATCCTTGGGATCGGCTACCACACACACCACGCCGGTGTCCCGCTTGGCATCCTGGCAGATGGGGCATAAACCGTCCCCTTGGGAAAAATTCTGGCACACCGGGCAGCAGTGAATCTCTGTTTTGGCCTGGGTAATGGCCTGGGCAAAGGCGGCAGCCTCCTCCTCTGACAGAGAGAGCACATGAAAGGCCAGCCGCTGGGCGCTTTTCCGGCCCACCCCGGGCAGTTTTGCAAACTGCTCTACCAGCTGCTCCAGAGCAGGGGGAAAGTACTGCATGTGTCTTATCCCTCCCGTAAGGCGGCAATGGCGGCGGCGGGGTCTGCTGCGCCGTACACCGCCGAGCCTGCCACCAGGGTATCCGCTCCGGCGGCAATCACCGCTCCGGCAGTCTTGGGACTGATACCCCCATCCACCTCCAGCCGGCAGGCAGGGTGATAGCGGTCAATGAGGGTGCGCACCTGGCGGATGGTATCCAGCTGGTGTTCCATAAATGCCTGGCCTCCAAAGCCCGGCTCCACCGTCATGACCAGCACCATATCCAGCTCCTCCAGATAGGGCAGAATGGCATTGGCAGCGGTAATGGGCCGGAGGGCCACCGCCTTTTTCACCCCAAACTCTCCCATCCGCTTCAGAGCCTCGGCAATGCGGGTAGGATGGTCGGCCTCCAAATGAATGGACAGCAGGTCGGCCCCCGCCTGAGCAAAGGCCTCCACATAGCGCACCGGCTTGTCAATCATCAGGTGGACATCCAGGAACATATCGGTACACTTGCGGATGGACTGCACCACCGGCACGCCGATGGTGATATTGGGTACAAAACAGCCGTCCATCACATCCACATGGAGCCAGTCTGCCGTGGACACCCGCTGAATGTCCCGCTCTAAATTCACAAAATCCGCAGAAAGAATGGAAGGGGCAATTTTAATCATCAAAGTTCACTCCAATTCTTCAAAAGCACAGTGTTTCCCGTGGGACAAAGGGTGTGCCGCCGGGGTCCTCAGGGGCAACCTGCCGGGAGAACACATATGATACAGCAAGCGGATCTCGCCCGGGGTCCCGCCGCTCCCCCGCCGTCCCACGCAGGTACCGGCCCGGCGGCCCTTGCCCCGGAATTGCGTGCCGCATCATATAGTGTCCGGGGGAGTTCTCCCCCGGACACAATGGTTCATGGGGCTCTCACCGCCACACCTGCCGGTCTGACCGTTAAGTATAAAAGTCGTTGGTGTGACACTCCCGGGCCTGGTAGCCCGCTCCGCACATGGCATCCAGAATGGCCCGCTTGTGGGTGTGGCCAAAGGCCTCCAGCGTCACCCGCAGCTCCACCCCGCTCTGGCGGTTGATGTTGATAAACTGGTTGTGCTCCAATTTGATGATGTTGCCGTTGGCCTCTGCCACAATCTGGGCCACCCGCAGCAGCTCACCGGGCCGGTCAGGCAGCTGCACCGAGAAGGTAAACACCCGCCCCCGGTTGATCAGGCCGTGCTGCACCAGGCTGGCTACCGTAATCACATCCATATTGCCGCCGGAGAGGACAGGCACCACATTCTTCCCCCGGCACTTCAGATGGCTCAGGGCCGCAATGGGAAGCAGTCCGGCATTTTCTACAATCATCTTGTGCTTTTCCATCATATCCAGGAAGGCGTCCACCAGTTCATCGTCGTTGATGGTGATAATGTCATCCACATTCTGCTGGATATAGGGGAAAATCTGATCCCCCGGCGTTTTCACCGCCACACCGTCGGCAATGGTTTCCACTTTGTCCAGGGTGACAATATGCCCGGCCTCCACGCTGGCCTTCATGGAGGCAGCTCCGGCAGGCTCTACGCCAATCACCGTCACATTGGGGTTGAGCAGTTTGGCCAGAGTGGACACACCGCTGGCCAGCCCGCCTCCGCCGATGGGAACCAGGATCACATCTACATCGGGCAGATCCTGAAATATTTCATAGGAGATGGTACCCTGTCCGGTGGCAATGGCCGGGTCATTGAAGGGGTGTACATAGGTCAGCCCGTCCTCCTGGGACAGCTGGGCCGCCAGCTGGGCGGCATCGTCGAAGGTTTCCCCGTGGAGGATCACCTTGGCCCCGTAGTCCTTGGTATTGTTTACCTTCACCAGCGGCGTGGTGGTGGGCATCACAATGGTAGCGGCAACCCCGGCCTGCTGTGCGGCATAGGCCACCCCCTGGGCATGGTTGCCGGCGGAGGCAGTCACCAGCCCCCGATCCTTTTCCTCCTGGGTCAAGGTGCTGATTTTATAGTAAGCGCCCCGGATTTTGTAGGCACCGGTCACTTGCATGTTCTCCGGTTTGATATAGACATGGTTGCCGGTGGCCTTGGAAAAAGCGGCGCTGTATACCAGGTTGGTGGAACGGAGTACCCCGGACAAAACACTGCGGGCCTCCTTAAATTCTTTCAGCGTGAGCATGGGAACAGACTTCCTCTCTTGGATTGTGGATCATATGGATTTAATGATACTGACTTTTCGGGGGAAAGTCAACGTGTTCTTGACACTGGGGTAGGCGGACGGTACAATATTTGAGAGAACACCACCGGACTTGCCGGTATGGAATACGGAGGGATACAATATGGCCGACAATATGGACTTTACCCCGGAGCTTACCCTGACACCCGATCTGAGCGCTCCTGTGGTGGAATCGCAGCCCAGCACTGAGCTGGTCACCAGCCAGCAGCTGCAGGACATTCAGCAGGAGGAAAGCCACCTGACTGAGGCGGAGCGCCAGAAGGTGGACGCCTTTGTCCAGAAAATCGATCTGCGGGACAGCAACCTGGTGCTCCAGTATGGCGCAGCTGCCCAGAAAAACATTGCCGGTTTTTCGGAAAATACCCTCAATTCTGTGCGCACCAAGGATTTGGGGGAGGTGGGCCAGGCCCTGTCCTCCCTGGTGGTGGAGCTGAAGGGCTTCGGCGGGGAGGAAGAGGAAAAGGGACTGTTCGGCTTCTTTAAGAAAAAGCGCAACCAGCTGGAGGCCATGAAGGCCTCCTATGCCAAGGCAGAGTCCAATGTGGATAAAATTGTGGAAGTGCTGGAGAGCCATCAGGTCACGCTGATGAAAGATGTTGCCATGCTGGACCAGATGTATGACCTGAATACCAAGTATTATAAAGAGCTGACCATGTATATCCTGGCGGGGAAAAAGCGTCTGAACCAGGTGCGCACCGGCGAACTGGAGGAGCTGAAGCAACGGGCCTCCCAGACCGGTTCCCAGGAGGATGCCCAGGCCTATAACGATCTGGCCAATATGTGCAACCGCTTTGAAAAGAAAATCCACGACCTGGAGCTGACCCGGATGATTTCCATTCAGATGGGTCCCCAGACCCGGCTGATTCAGAACAACGATACCTTGATGCTGGAGAAAATCCAGTCCTCTCTGGTGAACACCATCCCCCTGTGGAAAAGCCAGATGGTGCTGGCCCTGGGATTGGAGCACTCCCGCCAGGCCACAGCCGCCCAGAGCGCCGTCACCAATATGACCAACGAGCTGCTGAAAAAGAATGCCGATATGCTGAAGATGGGGACCCTGGAGACGGCCAGGGAGGCAGAGCGCTCCATTGTGGATCTGGAAACCCTGCAGCACACCAATCAACAGCTGATCTCCACCCTGGATGAAGTCATGCACATTCAGCAAGAGGGCGCTCAGAAGCGCCGGGAGGCCGAGGTGGAGCTGGGCCGTATTGAAGGGGAGCTGAAGCAGAAGCTGCTGGAACTGCGTGGATAAGGAAAACGGGGGTGCGCCGCGCTGCGGCGCACCCCCGTTTATTCAGACTCAATGGTGGAGGACACGCACCCGGAATACCCCGTCCAAGGCCCGGATTTCATCAGCCACCGCCTCACTGAGGCGGCTGCCCACATCCACAACGGTATAGGCATAATCCTTTTTGGATTTGTTGGTCATATTTTCCACATTGACCCCGTCCTTGGACAGCAGGCCGGTGATGCTGGCAATGGCGCCGGGGATGTTCCGGTGGATGATGCACAGCCGGGACTCGCCGCTCCACTCCTGCACCAGGGTGGGCAGGTTGACAGAGTTCTTGATGTTGCCGTTTTCCAGATAGTCCTTCAGCTGCTGGGCTGCCATAACGGCACAGTTTTCCTCACTCTCAGGGGTGGAGGCGCCCAGGTGGGGAATGGCAATGACATTCTTGCCCTGGAGAATCTTGTTGTTGGGGAAGTCGGTGACATAGGCGGCCACCTTGCCCGACTCCAGCGCTGCCAGCATGTCATCGTCGTTTACCAGGCCGCCCCGGGCCAGGTTGATGATGCGCACGCCGCCCTTCATCATGTGCATGGCGTCCTCGTTGATCATGCCCTTGGTCTCAGGGGTTTGAGGCACATGGAGGGTGATGTAATCACAGTTTTTATAAATGGTCTCCAGATCCATGGCCCGGTGAACCAGACGGGACATGGAAAGGGCGGCGTCCACACTGAGGAAGGGGTCATAGCCAAACACCGTCATACCCAGCTTGGTGGCGATATTGGCCACCTGAACGCCAATGGCGCCCAGGCCAATGACGCCCAGCATCTTGCCGGACAGCTCAGGGCCTACAAACTGGCTCTTGCCCTTCTCCACCACCTTCTCCACATCGGCCCCAGAACCGGCCTGTACCTTGACCCACTCGGCCCCGGCGGTGATCTTCCGGGAGGCCAGCAGCAGGGCGCACACCGCCAGTTCCTTTACGGCATTGGCGTTGGCGCCGGGGGTATTGAATACCACAATGCCTGCCTCAGAGCAGCGGTCGATGGGGATGTTGTTGGTACCGGCGCCCGCCCGGGCAACGGCCCGCAGGTTGTCGGAGAAAGGATACTCGTGCATGTCGGCCGAGCGCACCAGAATACCGTCTTCGTTCTCCACATCGTCGCTGACAGAGAACCGGGTCTGATCCAGAACAGACAGGCCGGCAGGAGAAATCTTATTCAGGGTTTTGATCCGAAACATGGTTGGGCTACCTCCTGTTAGTTGTTCTTGTCAAAGGCCTTGATGAAGTCACACAGCTTTTCCACACCTTCGGTGGGCATGGCATTGTAGATAGATGCACGCATACCGCCCACAGAGCGGTGGCCCTTCAGGTTGGTAAAGCCGGCCTCCACGCTTTCCTTGACAAACTTGGCGTCCAGCTCCTCGCTGGCAGTGCGGAACAACACGTTCATATCGGAGCGGGAACCAGGCTCCACGGCACAGGTAAACAGTCTGGAGCTGTCGATGACATCATACAGCATCTGAGCCTTGCCGTGTTTGATGGCCTCCATGCCGGGCAGGCCGCCCTGCTCCTCCAGCCAGTCCAGCACCAGCCCCAGCATGTAAATGCACCAGCAGGGGGGCGTGTTGTACATGGAGTCCTTGTCAATCATGGTCTTGTAGTTCATCATCAGGGGAGTATAGGGCAGCTCCTGGCCGGCCAGCTCCTCTTTGATGATGACCACCGTCAGACCAGCAGGGGCCATGTTCTTCTGGGCGCCGGCAAAGATAATGCCGTACTTGCTCACATCCACCGGACGGGACAGGATGTCGGAGGACATGTCGCACACAATGGGCACCCCGTTGGTTTCGGGAATGTACTGCCACTCGGTACCATAGATGGTATTGTTGGCACAGTAGTAAAAGTAGCTGGCCTCCGGGTCCAGCTTCAGCTGGTCCTGGGCGGGAATATAGGTGTGGTTTCTGTCCTCGCTGGAGGCGGCCAGATTGATCTGGCCATACTTTTTCGCCTCCTTATAGGCAATGCTGGAAAAGTTGCCCGTGACGGCATAGTCCGCCTTGCCGG
>CALWOK010000051.1 GCA_944383125.1 uncultured Flavonifractor sp. | reverse complement strand
GGCTCCGGCCTGACCGCCCAGCAGCTGCGGCTGGATGTCATCTCGGAAAACATCACCAACCAGAACACCACCCGCACTGAGGGGGGAGGCCCTTACCGCCGCAAGATGGTGGTCTTTGAGCAGGAGGGCAGCATGACCCCCTTCCAGCAGGTGATGGCCAAAATCCGTGGCACGGACCCCTCTCCCACCCAAGGCGGCGTACGGGTGACAGACATTGTGGAGGACCCCTCCGACTTCAAGCTGATGTACGACCCTGCCAACCCGGACGCCAATGAAGAGGGCTATGTGGAACTGCCCAATGTGGACCTGGTCAAGGAGATGGCCGACGCCATGGCGGCCGCCCAGTCCTATTCCGCCAATGTGACTGCCTTCAACGTACTGAAGCAAATTGCATCCAAAGGGCTGGAGATTGGGAAATAACAGATTGGATGCCCCGCTCAGGGGCTTTATCAGGAAATGAGGAATGCAGTATGATGACTTTCCAGAGCATTGAGCCACTTTGGGGGCTGTCTGGCATAGGATCTGCTCCGGTGGAAACCACCGGGGAGCGCAACCAGCCCACCATGTTTACGGATATTTTTCATTCTATGATTGACAATGTAAAGGAGACTGATGCGGCCAAGAACAAGGCCTACTATGCCTTGGCTACCGGTCAGCTGGACAATCCCGCCGAAGCCACCATTGCCGCTGCCCAGGCCAGCCTTTCTGTCTCTCTGCTGGTGCAGATGCGGAACAAGGCTCTGGAGTCCTACAATGAGCTGATGCGCATCGGCCTGTAATTCTGGTTGTCCGGAGCTGGGAGAGATAGTATGCAGGAGAAGGTAAAGAACATCACGGAAAAAGTCAAAGAGCGGTGGAAGTCCATCTCCAAAAAGATGAAGATCCTCCTTGGAGCCGGGCTGGCGGCATTGATTGTGGCCCTGATTATCATCGGGGTTGTACTGTCCAACAAGCCCTATGCCACCCTCTTTACCGGCCTGAATCAGAGCGATATGACCGGCATTCTCAATTATCTGTCGGAAGCCGGGATTACCGATTACAAAGTGCAAAATAATAATACCATATTAGTGCCGCAGAATCAGGAACCTGCCCTGAAGTCTCAGGTGCTGATGGCGGGATATCCTTCGTCGGGCTATGGCTATGACACCTACTTTGACCATGTGGGCAGCCTGACCACCGAGTCGGAGCGCAACCAGCTGGTGCTCTACGGTTTGCAGGACCGGATGGCGGCGGTCATCTGCGATTTCCCCGGGGTAGTCAAGGCGGGGGTCATCCTGACCCCTGGTGAGGACAATACCTATGTCCTGGACAGCGGCGCCACCCTGGATGCTTCGGCCTCAGTCACTGTGACCATGGAGGAGGGCAAGATGCTCACCGACGGCCAGGCCCAGGCCATCCGCAATCTGGTAAGCCGGGGCCTGAAGGGTCTGAATGTGGAAAACGTGGAGATTGCCGACACCAACGGCAATATTTATGCCGCAGGGGATGACTTTTCCCAGATTCAGGATGCCGCCACCCTTAAGCTGGAGCTGGAGGAGAAGTACAACGATCTCATCCGCACCCGCATCATGCAGGTGCTGCTCCCTCTGTACGGTGAGGGCAATGTAAAGGTAAGCGTCAACACCGTGGTCAACGTGGACCGCACCTACACCGATTCCACCGACTACAATCTGGAGGACTGGGCGGACGGCAACGAGGACGGCATCATCGGCACCCAGATCTGGGACAACAGCATTGTCCGGAACGAGGGGGAAAATGCCGGCGGCGTTGTGGGCGCCGGCGCCAACGCCGACCTGAATACCTATGTGGAGGAGCAGGCCCAGCCTAACGGCACAGAAACCGCCATCAGCACGTCGGGACAGACCGACCATCTGGTGGATACCACCAAGCAGCAGGTGGAGCATCTGTCCGGGTACATCGCCGATGTGATGGTGTCCGTCACCATCAACGAGGCTGCTGCGGGCAATACCAATGTACAGGGCCTGTATGACCATGTGGGCCGGGCCGCCGGTATTGTGGCGGCCGATCAGGCCGAAAAGATTTCCATTCTGGTGTCCCCCTTCTATCAGGATCAGATCAACCCGGAGGGACCGGATGGTGAGACGGACGGTCTGGTTGTATCCATGTGGATGATCTATGCGGCCATTGGCGGCGGTGTGCTGTTTATCCTGTTGCTGGTGCTCTTTTTTGTGCTCCACCGGCGCAGGGCCAAGAAGCGCCGTCTGGCCGAGGCTGCTGCGGCAGCCCAGCAGTCGGAGGCTGTTGAGGCGGAGCAGCCCCAGCAGACCGATATTATGGAGCTGCAGACGGAAAAGAGCATGGAGCTGCGGCAGGATATCCGTAAATTTGCCGAGGACAATCCGGAGATTGCAGCTCAGATGGTGAAAAACTGGCTACGGGAGGGTGAAACATGAGTGAATCCAAAGCCGCACCGGCAGCAGAGACCCATGCGCCGGCGCCGGCAAAGCCAACCCCTTCGGTGCCCAAGCGGGAGCTGACCCGCCAGCAGAAGGCGGCGGCGGTGATTATTTCTCTGGGAACGGAGAAGGCCTCCCAGCTTTATCAATACATGGACCCGGAAGACGTGGAGCAGATCACCCTTGAGGTGGCGAAGCTGGGCTATCTGGACTCCGCCGTCACCGAAGAGGTGCTCAACGAGTTCTACCAGACCTGCCTGACCAATAAGGCGGTGACAGAGGGCGGACTGGAGTATGCCCGGGCGGTGCTGGAGCGGGCCTTTGGACAGCAGACTGCCAGCCAGCTGCTGGAGAAGGTGACAAAATCCCTGAAAAACCGGGAGTTTGCCTTCCTCAACAAGGCGGATGAAAAATCCCTCTATGCGGCCCTCCAGCACGAGCGGCCCCAGACCATTGCCCTGGTGCTGTCCTATGTGGACCCCCGGAAGTCGGCGGCTGTCATTGAAGAGCTGGACCCGGAGCGGCAGGTAAAGGTGGTGGAGAGCATCGCCAATATGGAGAGCGCCTCCCCCAATGCGGTCAAGATCATCGAGGCTGAGATGGAGAAGCGCTTCTCCAGCATCATGACCACCAACAATGTCAAGGTGGGCGGCGTGGACTATGTGGCCGGCGTCATGAACAATCTGGACCGGGCCAGCGAGAAGAGCATCTTCGACCGCCTGTCCGCCCACAATGCCGAACTGGCCGACGAGATCCGCAAGCGCATGTTTGTGTTCGAGGATATCGTCACCATGGACGACCGTTCTGTCCAGCGCTTCGTGCGGGACTGCGATCCCAAGGATCTGGTGCTGGCCCTCAAGGGCGCCAACGCCGAGGTGTCCAACAAGATCTTTGCCAACGTGTCCACCCGTATGGCCCAGAGCATCCGGGACGACCTGGAGGTTACGGTCAATGTCCGTATCCGGGATGTGGAGGCCGCCCAGCAGCGTATTGTGGGCATCATCCGCAGTCTGGAGGAGAAGAACGAGCTGATCATCCTCAAGGGTGGAAAGGACGATATCATTGCCTAACATTTTCAAGCAATTTTTGGGCCCTATCCAGTCCTACGTCTTTCCCAAGGCGGATGAGCTGGCGGTGGATGATCTCTTGCCGCCGGAAGAGATGGAGGAGGAGCCTCAACCCGACGAAGGGGAGGAGGGCGCCCAGGCGGCCGGGGAACAGTCGGAAGACCAGGCCATCCTCTCCTTCGCCCAGGTCCAGGCAGATGAAATCGTAGCCCAGGCCCGGAAAGAGGGGGAGGCCCTGCTGGAGCAGTACCGGCAGCAGGCCGCCCAGGAAATCGAGGCGGCCCGGGAGGCCGCCCGGCAGGAGGGGTTTCAGCAGGGCTATGCCCAGGGGATGGCCCAGGCCCAGGAAGAGGGCAAGGCGGCGGCTCAGGAGACCCTCCGCCAGCAGGGCGAGCAGGTGAAGGAGTTTCTGGAGCAGGCCACCCGGGCCAGAGAGGACCTGATGGAGCAGACCAAGAGCGAGCTGTGCGACCTGAGCATGGCGGTGGCGGAAAAGATCATCCACATCAGCCTGAAAAGCAGCCAGGACGTCATTCTGCGCATGATCCAGATGGCCACCCAGCGGCTGCGGCGGCGGGAGTGGGTGCATATCTATGTGGGGGGCTGCGATGCCCGCCAGCTGGCCCAGATCACCCCCGAGCTGACCACCTCCCTGGCCAGCCTGTCCGACCACATCAAGGTGATTCCCATGGCAAACGATGAGTCAGGGACCTGTATCATTGAGATGCCGGACGAGATCATTGACGCCAGCGCATCCACCCAGCTCAGCAATTTAAGGGATATTTTACATAGCGGTTAGCAGAGAGGAGGGCCGTCATGTTTGAAAAGCTCATCAAGCAGGTACAGACGGCCGAGACCATCAGCTATACCGGCAAGATTGAAAACATAGTGGGCATGTCCATTGAGGCCTCCGGCGGCCGGGCGGCGGTAGGGGATATCTGCCGCATTTACAGCGGCGAGGCAGGGGGCCAGGTGCTGGCCGAGGTGGTAGGGTTCAAAAACGACCACATCCTGCTGATGCCCTACTCCAGCATGAGCGGCATTTCTGCCGGCAATTTCGTGCGCAACACCGGCCGGCGGCTCAGCCTGACCTTAGGCCCCTTTCTGAAGGGGCGGGTCATCAACGCCCTGGGACAGCCCATTGACGGAAAAGGCCCCTTTCAGGGGGGGACCCTCTTCTGTGTGGAGGGGGATCAGTACATCAATCCCATGTCCCGCCCTCCCATCCGGGAGCGGCTGGAGTTTGGCGTCAAGGCCATTGATGGGATGCTCACCATTGGCAAGGGCCAGAGAATCGGCATTTTCGCCGGCTCCGGCGTCGGCAAGAGTACCCTGATGGGCATGATTGCCAAGCACGTCAAGGCGGATATCAACGTCATTGCCCTGGTGGGAGAACGTGGCCGAGAGGTGCTGGAGTTCATGGAAAAGGACCTGGGGCCGGAGGGGATGCGCCGGTCGGTGCTGGTGGTAGCCACCTCCGACCAGCCCGCCATGCTGCGCAAGCAGTGTCCTTCGGTGGCCACCGGCATTGCCGAGTACTTCCGGGACCAGGGATTGGACGTGCTGCTGATGATGGACTCCCTCACCCGATTTGCCATGGCCCAGCGGGAAATCGGCCTGGCGGTGGGGGAACCTCCGGTGGCCCGTGGCTATACCCCTTCCATATATGCCGAGCTGCCCAAGCTGCTGGAGCGCAGCGGCAATTTCCAGAAAGGCTCCATCACCGGGGTATATACCGTGCTGGTGGAGGGCGACGATACCAACGAGCCCATCGCCGATACCGTCCGTGGTATCCTGGACGGGCATATTGTGCTCTCCCGGCGGCTGGCCAACAGCAACCACTTCCCCGCCATCGATATCAGCGCCAGCATTTCCCGTCTGATGGTGGATATTGTCTCCCCGGAGCACCGCCAGCTGGCGGCCCGCATCCGGGATGTGATGGGGATTTATGAGAAAAATGCAGACCTGGTTTCCATCGGCGCTTACAAGGCGGGCACCAACCCCAAGCTGGACTATGCACTGAGCAAAATTGACGGCATTGACCAGTTTCTCAAGCAGGGCGTCACCGAAGGTTTTACCTATGAACAGGACCTGGAGGCCATGCGAAAGCTTCTGTAGGAAAGGTGAACTGCCATGAAAAAATTCCGCTTTGGCCTGGATACGGTGCTGGACTACCGGAAACAGGTTTTGGATGAGCGGCAAAACGACTACGCCCGGGCCATGCTGCAGGTCCACCAGCAGGAGGAACGCAAGGCGGCAGCCGAGGCCCGGTACCAGGCCATGAACCGGCGCTTCCGGGAGGAGGCCGCCCTGGGCATGGCGGTGGCGGACGCCCTCAGCTATGAGTACGGCCTGCGGGCGCTGGAGCGGGAAATTGCCCGGGAGACCAAGGTGCTCCAGGACCTGCGCCGGGCGGCGGAGGAAAAGCGGCTCCAGATGCTCCAGGCCAACGTGGACACCACGGTGCTGGAGCGGCTGCGGGAGAAGCGGCTGGACGAGTACCAGAAGGAAGTACAGAAGAGTGAAGAGCGGTTCATTGATGAGTTGGTTTCCGCAGCCCGAGTGAGCGGTACCACCTGATCTTGAACATAGAAAAACCTTCAAGGAGGTGAGTGACGTTGTACATGACAGACATGCTGTTGCAGATGGCCTGCGCAGCGGCCAGCTATGAGCTGCCCACCCTGTCCGCAGGGAACAGCCAGAGCGGGGCCGGGAGCGGAGGGACGTCCTTCCAGGATCTTCTGAAGCAGCAGCAGTCCCAAGCAACCCAGGACGCTGCCAAAGACACCACTCAAACCACCCAGAAGCCGGAGGACTCCGGACAGACGGGGAAACCGGTGGAGCAGCCCGACGGACAGCCCCAGGAGGAAACTCCCAGCCTGGATTTGATGGCCCTGGGGGCTGCCATGACTATGGAGGCCGTGGTACAGATCCAGAACCCCGTCCAGCCGGTGGCGACGCAGGAGCAGCCGGTGGGTGAGGTGGTGCTGCCGGAGGGCGCTGTTGTTTCTCAGGGGGTACCGGCGGCCGGTCCCACGGCGGGCCAGATGGCGCAGATGCCGGTGGATACCGTACCCCAGGAGGGTCAGCACCAGAACCAGCCCCAGGTGATCCAGCCGGAGGCCCAGGGGATGCAGACCACCCAAATTGCTGGGGAGCCGGAAGGGGCGCCAGTCCACCAGAGTGTGCAGACGGCGGAAACCGCCCGGGCGGAACAGCCCGCTGCGGTCCCTGAGGAGGGACAGGTGGAAATCCAGCCTGCCCGCAAGCAGGAGTCGGGAGAGCCGGCTGCCATGAACACCGGCGAGGCCCCTGTGTTCCGGAACACGGAGCATATGCCGGTCAAGGTGGGGGAAAGCGTAACGGTAGACACCACCGCACCGGCTCAGGAGGTGGAAGCCAACCTGGGCAAGGCCCTGACCCAGGCGGTGGAGGAGGGCAATCAGCACCTGCAGATCAAGCTCAATCCCGCCAATCTGGGGAATGTCACGGTAGAATTTACCCGCTCTGCTGACGGGGCGCTCCATGTGGTGCTCCATGCAGAGACCACCCAGGCTGCCAAGCTGCTGAGCGAGCATGCCGATACCCTGAGCATGATGCTGCGGGAGGTCAATCCCGGTCAGGTGCGGGTGGAGGTATCCCAGCCCCAGCAGAGCCAGCAGGACCCCCAGTTCTGGCAGCAGGATCAGCAGGGCAGCCACCAGCAGCAACAGCAGCAGCACCGGCAGCAGCAATCCGATCAGGATGCCGACTCCTTCCTGCACCAGCTGCGGCTTGGCTTGCTGGATGTAGAGTCACAGGGGTAGAAAAGGGAGTGAACAAGCGCCATGAGCAGTGATTTTATGCCCCTCTCCCTGGATTCCGTGTATTCTGCCAACCCCTATACCGCCAAAAACGGCAGTCTGACGGCAGAAGACCTGGAAAAGATGGGCTATGAGGTGAGTAACCCGAATGACAATTTTGGACTGGACTTTACCGATTTCCTTCAGCTGATGGTGGCCCAGCTCCAGAACCAGACCATTGACAGCGCTGCCGATACCTCGGATATGCTCAACCAGCTGGTGCAGATGTCGGTGGTAGGCATGATGAGCACCGTCAAAAGCAGCCTGGAGAACCTGACCAGTGCCAGCACCCTGACCTATGCCGCCTCTCTGGTGGGCAAGACCGTTACGGTGGGCGCCTACGACGAAAACGGTGAAATCAAGGAAATTGTGGGCGAGGTAACGGGTACCGGTACCTATCAGGGTATGCCGGTGATTTTCATTGGAGACGACATGTATGCGCTCAACAGCATCATGGCGGTGGGCAGACTGCCCCAGCTGCCGGAAGAGGGCGGTGAAGGGGAAGGCGGCGAAGGCGGAAGCCAGGGTGGAAGCACCACGCCGCCGGAGGAGAGCACCCAGAGCGTCTGACCCGGCAGGTAAGCCTGCAAGGAGGTGAGTCCATGGTGGGGCCTGTCTATGGGGTGACTGGAGCCGGTGCCGGACGAACGGCGGGAACCGGTCAGACCCAGTGTTCCACAGAACAGTTTTCTGCTGTGATGCAGCGGGAGCTGGAGCGTACCCAGACAAAGCAGGTAGCCTTTTCCAAGCACGCCCTGACCCGGGCGGAGGAGCGGGGCATTGAGGTGACGCCCAGTTTGCTGGAGCGTCTCACCGATTCGGTGGAGCGGGCGGAGGCCAAAGGGGCCACCAATATTCTGGCCCTGGATCGCAGCCTTGCCTTTATTGTCAATGTACCCCACGGCCGTGTGATCACCGCATTGTCTGAGCACGAAATGAAAGAAAGCATTTTTACCAATATCGACGGCGCCGTGTTCCTGTAAAACAGAGAGCAGGACCGCAAGGAGGCTCTGGGAGCCGTCCGAATGACGGTTTCCCGGCGGCGCCACAGCATTTTTTCTGAAAAAGGAGCAAGATGCACTATGGCTATGACAGGAGCAATGAGTGCGGCCATTTCCGGTCTGAAGACCCATATGGACGCTCTCAACGTGGTGGGCAACAACATCGCCAACGTGAATACTTATGGTTACAAGTCCCAGCGCGTGACCTTCAAGGAGAGCATCTACAACACCCTCAGCGCCGGTTCTGCCGGTACCGACGTGGTGGGCGGCACCAACCCCCAGCAGATCGGCTACGGGTGCAGCATCGGCACCATCGATCTGGACATGACCACCGGTACCCTGGAACCTACCGGTATGCCCACCGACTGCGCCATCCAGGGCGACGGCTTCTTCCTGGTGGGGCCGAAGAACATAACTATTAACTCTGCTAGTGACGCCAAAAATTTGAGTCTGACAAGAGTAGGCAACTTTGAATTTCGGGATGGTTACCTTACCGATGGTCAGGGCAATGTTGTGTATGGTTTTATGGCCACCGTTGAAGATCCTACAGCTGCAACAACAGGAACCCCTGGTGTACC
>CALWOK010000050.1 GCA_944383125.1 uncultured Flavonifractor sp. | reverse complement strand
GGAGGCATCTGGTGCACACATAAACGTGCTTGGGCGTGCCGTTGACGATCGCCTTGACGCGCTTCACATTGGGCTTCCAGGGGCGGTTGGTGCGGCGGTGAGAGTGGGACACCTTGATGCCGAAGACAACGCCCTTGTCGCAAAATTCACATTTGGCCATTCGCTTATACCTCCTCGCTCGTCAGGATACGCTTGCAAAAGCATCGAATGATATAATAGCAGAGTGTCAGGAAAAATGCAAGTATTTTTTTGAAATTTTATCAGTGAATTTCTTGTTTGTTGCAATGGGCGGCGGGAACATGCTATAATTTACCGAGAAAACACAGGGGCGGGAACCACAGAGGCCCCAGGTTTACAGGAGGTGCCACAGCATGGAGAGCTTGTATACCGTCAAGCTGGGAAAGCTCATCAAGGAATTCAATCTGGAGGTGCTGCGGGGGGCAGAGGGCTATGAGGAAGTGGACATCCGCACCGAGGATGTCAACCGGCCCGGCCTGCAGCTCACCGGATTTTTCGACTACTTTGACCCCCACCGGCTCCAGGTCATCGGCAAGGTGGAGGACACCTATCTGGCTGGCCTGACCCCGGAGCAGCGCAGCAGCAGCTTTGAACAGCTGCTCAGCCAGGACATCCCTGCCCTCATCATCTCCCGGGGGATTGAGCCCCATCCCGAATGTATGGAGATGGCCGAAAAATACAACCGGACGGTGCTCCGCAGCCAGGACACCACCAGCGTGCTGATGAGCACCATCATTGCCTCCCTGAAATCCTATCTGGCCCCCCGCATCACCCGCCACGGGGTGCTGGTGGAGGTGTACGGCGAAGGGGTGCTGCTGCTGGGCGAGTCGGGGGTAGGCAAAAGCGAAACCGCCATTGAGCTGGTAAAGCGGGGCCACCGCCTCATTGCGGACGATGCGGTGGAAATCAAGCAGACCGTCACCCGGGGGTTGATGGGAACCGCCCCTGAGCTCATCCGCCACTATATTGAGCTGCGGGGCATCGGCGTCATTGACGTGCGCCGCCTGTTCGGTATGAGCGCCGTCAAGGAAGAGAGCGAAATTGACATGGTCATCAACCTGGAGCAGTGGAAGGACGGGGCCATGTATGACCGGCTGGGGCTGGAAAACCTGTACACCACCATTTTGGATGTGCAGGTACCCTCCCTTACCATTCCGGTGAAGCCGGGGCGCAACCTGGCCGTCATCATCGAGGTGGCCGCCATGAACAACCGCCACAAGAAGATGGGCTACAACGCCGCTCTGGAGTTTACCAAGCAGATCAACGCCCACTTTGACCAGGTCATGAGCAGCCAGCAGTAACACAAATGCCCCGGACAGGCAGCTGTCCGGGGCATTGTTTCATTCAGGCGGCCACCACCAGCTGGGACAGGGTGGCCCCCCGGGCAAACCGGCGGAGGTAGTCCCGGGTGCAGCGCTGATAGGCGTGGAAGGTGCGCTGGGCCTCCCGGGGATCGCCGTAGCACTTCCAGCAGCCGCACAGGGTAAAGCCCTTGCCCCTGTTGGCAATAAAACCCTTGATGTCCGACAGGGGATAACCCAGAAAGACCCCGATTTCGTGGGGAAAGTCCTGCTCCAGACAGAGCCGCACCGCCAGCTGCCGGAGACAATCCTTCACGCCCTCCCAGGGGGCGTAGCCCATCTCGTATAAAAAGGTGCGGTGCTCCTCCTTGGCCAGCAGCCGCTCCAGGTCCCGCTGCCGGTAAAGGTAGACCAGATAGGCCCCCGACTTGCGGCAGCCCTTCAGCAGGGTCAGTACCAGGCCCTGCCGGGCCAGCTCCGCCCGGCAGGTCAGAAATTCTGTGACAAAAGCCCCGTCCCGGGGGTGCACCCGGAAGAGGCTGGCGGGCTTCAGCCCGGCCAGGGTGGGGGCGGCATGTTCAATCAAAGCGGCGCTGAGTGTCATCCAACAGGCTCCTCTCATAATTAGCTATAACTAACCACTGGGGCAAAGATTTGGTTAGCAACAACTAACCTCTTGCATAAGATACCATACTCTGCGGTTTTTGTCAAGGTTTTTCGGTAAGGTGACAACTTGACGGTGCTCCACTATCCTGTTACCATTATGTATAAAACCCCTGGAGTAAGGAGAGAGCCGTTTGATTGCTGCGCTTGCCCCCATGGAAGGGCTGACCACTGTCTGCTACCGGCAGGCCCTCCACCGCTGGTTCGGCGGGGTGGACCGGTATTATACCCCCTTCCTGACCCCCACCCAGGACCACCGCTTTCCCAAGCGGGAACTGCGGGAGGTGCTGCCGGAGCACAATGAGGGGATGCACACCATCCCCCAGCTGCTGACCTGCAAGGCGGAGGATTTTCTCTGGGCCGCCAATGCCCTGGCGGATATGGGGTACCGGGAGGTCAACCTGAATCTGGGCTGCCCCTCGGGTACGGTGGTGGCAAAGGGGAAGGGCTCGGGATTTCTGGCTAACCCGGAAAAACTGGACCAGTTTCTGGAGGAAGTTTTCACCTATGTCAAGTGTGCCGTTTCCGTTAAAACACGGTTGGGGGTGAAGGACCCGGAGGAATTTCCCGCCCTGCTGGAGATCTTCCGCAAGTACCCGCTGGCCCAGCTCATTGTCCACCCCCGGGTTCAGAAGGATATGTACAAAAACACCCCCCGGATGGCCTTTTTTGCCGCCGCCCAGGAGGACAGCCCCTTTCCCGTGTGCTACAACGGGGACCTGTACACCTCTGCGGCGGTGGAACAGCTCTTGCGGCAGTTTCCCGCCGTGGAGCAGGTGATGCTGGGCCGGGGGCTGGCAGGGGACCCGGCGCTGGCCCGGCGGTGCAAGGGGGGCGCTCCCGCCGGCAGGGAAGAGCTGGAGGGCTTTGTCACCCAGATCTATGAGGGCTATGCCGCCGCCTTTGACAGCCGCCGCAATGCCATGCTGCGGATGAAAGAGGTGTGGTTTTACCTGATCCACCTGTTTGAAGGCGGGGACAAGCTGTCCAAGGCCATCAAAAAGGCCCGTGACCCTCTGGACTACGAGGGGGCGGTGCGGTCGGTGTTCCGGGAGCTGCCCCTGGCCCCCCAGCTGCACCCCCGGTGGTAGCCTATGGCATACTGGGTTTATATCCTCCGCTGCGCCGACGGCACCCTGTATACCGGCACAGCCGCCGACGTGGACAAACGGGCGGCGGTTCACAACAGGGGCAAGGGGGCAAAATATACCCGCAGCCGCCTGCCGGTGACGGTGGTGTACCGGGAGCGGCTGCCCGACAAAGGGGCGGCCCTGCGGCGGGAATACAGCATCAAACAGATGAGCCGGCAGAACAAGCTGGCGCTCATGGTATCCTATCAAAGAAAGCAGGAATGGGTTGTGAAGAAAGCGGCATTTATTGGTACCGGCAATATGGGGGGCGCCCTCATTGAGGCGGCCTGCAAAGCCATCGGGCCGGATCAGGTGATCATTACCGACCGGGACAGCCAGCGGGCCAACGCCTTGGCCCAGCGGCTGGGCTGCACCGTGGCGGCAGACAACTGCGCCGCCCTCCGGGCAGGGGAGTATGTGTTTTTGTGCGTGAAACCCCAGGTGATGGAAGGGGTGGTGAAGGAGCTGGCCCCGGTGGTGGCGGAACGGCCGGGGGTGGTGCTGGTGACCATCGCCGCCGGACTGACCATTGCCACCCTGCGGCAGTGGCTGGGCGGGGCAGACTGCCCTGTGCTCCGCATTATGCCCAACACCCCCGCCGCCATCGGCATGGGGATGCTGGCCCTCACCGGCGGGCCGGACGCCTCTGAAGACCATTACCGTGGAGTGGAGGACATTCTGGCCCAGGCAGGCCGGGTGGAGCGGCTGGCAGAGGGGCAGATAGATGCCTTTTCTGCCGTGGCCGGCTGCGGCCCCGCCTTCCTCTACCCCTTTATTGAAGCCCTGGCCGACGGCGGGGTGAAGGTGGGCCTGCCCCGGCAGCAGGCCCTGGTATACGCCGCCCAGATGGTCCTTGGCTCGGCCGCCATGGTGCTGGAGAGCGGCAAGCACCCCGGCCAGCTGAAGGACGAGGTGTGCTCCCCCGGCGGCTCCACCATTGCGGGCGTGGCCGCCCTGGAGGCAAGGGCCTTCCGCTCTGCCGCCATTGAGGCGGTGGAGGCCGCCTACCGCCGCACCGTGGAACTGGGAAAGGGGTAACCGGTTTCTTTTTCCGGGCATGTTGCATCCCGGTGCAGATGCCGCTATACTGACCATAGAGAGAGAACCTTGGGCGGCTGCCCAAGATCAGAAGGAGGCCACCTTCATGCAAACACAGCGCACCATCCCCTTTGGGTACATGCCTGACGGTACTTTGGTGGAACAGATTACCCTGGGGGAGGGCGGCATGTCCTGTGAGATCCTCACCTACGGCGGCGCCCTCCGCAGCCTGGTGGTCCCTGACCGCCAGGGCAATCCGGTGGACGTGCTGCTGGGGATGGATTCCCTGGAGGGCTACCGGCAGCAGGACAAATTTCTGGGCGCCCTGGTGGGGCGGTATGCCAACCGCATCGGGGGCAGCCGCTTTTCCCTAAACGGGCAGACAGTGGTGCTGCCTGCCAATGACGGGGAAAACCACCTCCACGGCGGACCCAACGGCTTTGACAAGCAGGTGTGGACGGTGGAGGACCAGTCGGACACCCATGTGACCCTCTCCCTGTTCAGCCCCCACGGGCAGCAGGGCTACCCCGGCAGCCTGAAGGTACAGGTTACCTACCGCCTGGCGGACGGGGCGCTCCACATCGGCTACCGGGGGGAGAGCGACCGGGACACGGTGTGCAGCCTGACCAACCACGCCTATTTCAACCTGTCGGGCCACCAGAGCGGCCCGGTGACAGGGCAGTTCATCCAGCTTCATGCCGCCCGGTATACCCCCGCCCGGCCCGGCTCCATTCCCACCGGGGAGACTGCCCCGGTGGAGGGGACCCCCATGGACCTGCGGCAGCCCCAGCCCATCGGCGCCCACATTGACGATCCCTTCCCCCAGCTGGAGCTGGCCAGGGGATATGACCACAACTGGGTGGTGGACGGGCAGGCGGGTACCCTCCGCCCGGCGGCAAAAGCCTGGTCGGAGAAGACCGGCATCTGCCTGGAGGTGCTTACCACCATGCCCGGAGTGCAGTTCTACACCGGCAACTTCCTGGAGGGCTGTCCTCCCGGAAAGGGGGGGACGGTATACGGCAACCGGTGGGCCTTCTGCCTGGAAACCCAGTATTTCCCCGACGCCCCCAACTGTCCCCAGTTCCCCAGCCCGGTGCTGCGGGCGGGGGAGATCTATCACCATGAGACGGTATACCGCTTTTCCTGTGGCAAGTGAGCGGGTTGACGCCCAAAAGGAGTTTGAATATGACAGCAGAAGAGAGAAAACAACTGAGTGTGCTGGCCTGCAAGGTGCGGCTGGGCATCATTGAGGGCACCCACAGCGCCAAGGCGGGCCATCCCGGCGGCAGTCTGTCCGCCGCCGACCTGTTTACCTACCTCTATTTCCGGGAGATGAAGGTAGACCCCGCCAATCCCCAGTGGGAGGAGCGGGACCGTTTTGTGCTCTCCAAGGGCCACACCGCCCCCGGCCTGTACGGGGCGTTGGCCCACAAGGGCTTTTTCCCGGTGAGCGACCTGCTTACCCTGCGGCACATCGGCAGCCATTTGCAGGGCCACCCCAACATGAACACCACCCCCGGTGTGGATATGTCCACCGGCTCGCTGGGACAGGGCGTGTCTGCCGCCGCCGGCATGGCCCTGGCGGCCCGTTATCAGGGCAAGGACTGCCGGGTATATACCCTGCTGGGAGACGGCGAAATCCAGGAGGGCCAGGTGTGGGAGGCCTTTATGTTTGCCAGCCACTACAAGCTGGACAACCTGTGCGTCATCATTGACAACAACGGCCTGCAAATTGACGGCAACGTGGCCGACGTGATGAGTCCCTATCCCATCCCGGAAAAGCTGAAGGCCTTCGGCTTTGGGGTGGCGGAGATTGACGGCCATAACTTTGACCAGATGGAAGAGGCCTTTGCCCAGGCCAGAGCCCACAAGGGCGGGCCCTTTGCCATCGTGATGAAAACCGTCAAGGGCAAGGGCGTATCCTATATGGAAAACCAGGCGGGCTGGCACGGCAAGGCCCCCAACGATGCAGAATATGAGATTGCCATGGCGGAGCTGAAGGCTCAGCTGGCGGAAGCGGAGGCAATGTAATGGCAGAGAGTAAGAAAATTGCGACCCGGGACAGTTATGGCAACACCCTGAAAGAGCTGGGCGCCCTCCATGAGGATATCGTGGTCTTTGACGCCGACCTGGCAGGGGCCACCAAAACCGCCGTATTCCAAAAGGCCTTCCCTGAGCGCCACTTCAACTGCGGCATTGCCGAGGGAAACATGATGGCGGTGGCGGCAGGAGCCGCTGCCATGGGGCTGGTACCCTTCGCCTCCAGCTTTGCCATGTTTGCGGTGGGCCGGGCTTATGAGCAGGTGCGCAACTCCATTGGATACCCCAACCTGAATGTAAAGATTGGCGCCAGCCACGGCGGTATCTCCGTAGGGGAGGACGGCGCTTCCCACCAGTGCTGCGAGGATTTCGCCCTGATGCGTTCTATCCCCGGCATGGTGGTGATGTGTCCCTCAGACGCTGTGGAGGCCTGCGCCATGGTGAAGGCGGCCTATAAGCACAAGGGGCCGGTGTATATGCGCTTTGGCCGCTCCCCGGTGCCGGTGTTCCACGACGAGGACAGCTTCCGCTTTGAGATCGGCAAGGGGGAGGTGCTCCGGGAGGGCAATCAGGTGGCCATCCTGGCCACCGGCCTGATGGTGGCCGAGGCTGTGCAGGCTGCGGAAACCCTGTCGGCAGAGGGGGTTTCTGCCATGGTGGTCAACCTGGCTACCATCAAGCCTCTGGACGAGGAGCTGGTGCTGCGGGCGGCCCGTACCTGCGGCAAGGTGGTGACCTGTGAGGAGCACAGCGTCATCGGCGGCCTGGGAGAGGCGGTGTGCGCCCTGCTGAGCCAGCAGCTGCCCACGCCGGTGCGCCGCGTCGGAGTGAATGACGAGTACGGCTACTCCGGTCCCGCCGCCGACCTGCTGAAAGCCTTTGGACTGAGCGCCGGCCACATTGTGGATGTGGTGCGGGACTTCCTGTAACCGGAAAACAGCATAAATCAAGTCAAAATGGCCGCCGGAATGGCGGCCATTTTCCACAAAAACATGGTTTCTTTTTTCACAGGCGGCTTTACAGAAACAGAAAGTCCAAGTATAATACAGTAGCATACAACAGGTAAAATAGGGTATCAATGACAGGATGTTGGAGGACAACACATTGGATAGAGCGGAAGCGGAAACCATATTGATCATTGATGATGAGGAATCCAGCCGTACCATACTGACCAACATCTTTCAGCAGGAGTACCGTATTCTCACGGCGCAGGATGGGTTTGAGGGCCTGAAGCTGATCCAGGAAAACAAAAACGACCTGTGCGCCATTTTGCTGGATTCCATCATGCCGGAAATCAGCGGGCTGGATGTGCTGTACCAGCTGAACATGGCCGGGCTGACCCAACTGATCCCCGTGTTTTTGGTTACGTCCGATTCCCGGGCCGCCGTGGTGCGGGAGGCCTTCCAGTACGGTGTGATGGACGTGATCAGCAAGCCGGTGGCCCCCCATATTGTCCAGCGCCGGGTGGCTGCCGTGGTGGAGCTGTTCCACACCCGGCGGCGGCTGGGAGCCGAGGTGGAGCGCCAGCGGGATCAGCTCATTTACCAGACCAGACAGCTGGCCGAAATGGGCATGGGCATGGTGGAGGCCCTGGCCACCGCCATCGAGTTCCGCAGCGACGAGTCGGGGGAGCATGTGCGGCGCATCCACGACATCACCTGCCATCTGCTGCGCAATACCCCCCTGGGAGCGGGGCTGTCCGAGGAGACCATCAAGCTCATCGGCGTGGCCTCCATCACCCATGATGTAGGTAAAATTTCCATTCCGGACTCCATCCTCAACAAGCGGGGACGGCTGACCCCGGAGGAGTTTGATATTATGAAGGGGCACACCGTCAAGGGGGCGGAGCTGCTGCAATATTTCCAGCAGGCCGAGCCACGGATCGGCCTGCTCTATCAGTGGGCAAAGGGGGCGTAAGTATGGAGCGGCAAGTCAGACAACAGCTGGAGGCCATCGGGGTTCAGGTGGATGAGGCCCTGTACCGCTTTATGGACAACGAGGGATTGCTGCTGAAGTTTCTTCTGCGCTTTCCCCAGGATGAAAATTTCGGGGCGCTGAAGCGGGCCATGGACAGGGGAGAGGTGAATGCCGCTTATCAGGCCGCCCATACCCTGAAAGGGGTGGCGGGCAACCTGGCCATTGAGCCGCTGTTCCAGGCCGCCAGCGCCGTGGTGGAGGAACTGCGGGCCGAGCAGCTGCAACAGGCAGCAGAGCGTATGCCTGCATTGGAGGAGGTCTACCAACGCACCGTCACCACCCTGAAGGAACTGGGAGCATAACACAGCGGCGCCTGCTGCAACCGGCAGCAGGCGCCGCTTTTTGCGCAGACGCTGAGAAAAAAGGGGCTGCCCCATATGGGACAGCCCCCTCATTTGATTGTACCAAAACAGGCTTTGTGATCGTCCCTTCCAAAACGGTCGTTTGTCCAACCATTTTGACCACAAGCTGCTGGCCCCATCTTTTTCGAAAAAAGTTCTAAATTAGTTCTAAATCAATCCAAAACCCGGGCTAAAAACAGAAAATAAATAAAAAAAGAGCCCGGGGAAACGAATTTCCTCGGACTCTTTTGTGAGTCATTATTTCGGGACAATGTGCTTGTTTGCGGGGGACAAGTACATGGTACCTTAGGAAATTCGTTTCTGTTAGAGAAATTATAGCAGTTCCTGTTCTTATTTGCAAGATAGAAGTGGTAAAGAGTGGTGGAGAAACTTTCTGCCAATAGGTTTGAGTTGTTTTGCTTATAATCGACCAGCAAGTCAAATCTTTTGGTTTGGAGGCAAGTCCATGTACCCACCTAAGACTCCAATGGATGGTATCTATCGAGTAAAACTTCTTTCTGCCGAGCAGGATGATGTGGCCTATTATATCCGCTATGACATATCGGTTGGCCCATGTGTGGGATGGGCTACCTATATGTATCAGCAGACCGGCAAGTGGCCTCTGGTCTGGAGACTGGATAAGCACAGAGGTACCACTGCCATCCGGTGTGCACTGGATGCGCTCAATCGCGGCAGACATGCCAGGATACAATCGTTGGTGGAATCAGTGGGACATCATATATGTCTGGAGCTCCATCGTCGGATGGGTACCAGATATATAGGTGTAAGGAGATCATTGCCAGCATCTGCTTATCAGGTTACTCCAGATGATATCCGTGTTGGGACTGAAGGTGGCTGGCGGCAGGGCGATCCTAACTGGCGGCACGCATTGCTGTTAGCAAACTTGTCCGGGCTGCCCGTACTTAGTAGCGACAGCCGCGAAGGTAAATCTCCCATGGTCGATTGGTGTGCCGAGCATGGTGTTATTATTCTGCCGCAGTACTTACCTGCTGGAGATTATACTTTGTCAGGCAGTAATGTTATTGTAGACCGCAAAGATAACATCCTGGAGCTCTACAAGGATTTTGCAGGATCTCAAAACAGACAATCCTATGAAAATGCCGCACTCCTTACACAAATAGCTGGTAAACAACTGGTGTATGTGATTGGTACTGCCCCAGACGATCATGTGGTACAGATTTCGGATTTATCCCATTGGCAGTTCACATTTAAAAATCAGACTTTTGTTGGAACCCACTTATACCAACAGGTATTGCGGCATCAGGCCATGTA
>CALWOK010000049.1 GCA_944383125.1 uncultured Flavonifractor sp. | reverse complement strand
GTTCCTGGGCATCATCGTGGGCTGCCTGCTGTACACCAACGGCAATCCCATTGACGCCCTCCAGGATTTCGTGTCCCGCCTGTGCAGCAACGCCGGCGGCAACATGGGCATCCTGATGTTCCTGGTCGTTCTGGGCACTATGGTGGCCCTGATGATCCGGGCCGGCGGCTCCAAGGCCTATGGCGAGTGGGCTGTCAAACACATCAAGTCCAAGTCCGGCGCTCTGTGGGCCCCCTTCATCCTGGCCATCGTGCTGGGCGTGGACGACTACTTCAACAACCTGACCACCGGTAACGTGATGCGCCCCGTGTCCGACGGCCACCATATCTCCCGGGCCAAGCTGGCCTATATGTGCGACGCCACCGCCGCTCCTGTGTGTATCATGATGCCCGTGTCCTCCTGGGCCGCGGCCGTCACCGGTATCATCGGCAACGATCAGCTGGGCTTCCAGATCTTCCTGAAGGCCATCCCGTATAACTACTACGCCATTCTCACCCTGGTGTTCATCGTAGTCATGACCAGCCTGAACATTGACTACGGTCCCATGAAGAAGCATGAGGACAACGCCGCCAGGGGCGATCTGTACACCACCCCCGAGCGGCCCTTTGACGGCGCGGAGGAGATGAAGTTCAATCCCAACGGTAAGGTCATCGATCTGGTGATTCCCGTCATCGTGCTGGTGGCCTGCTGTGTGGGCGCCATGACCTATGTGGGCTATCAGTCCATCCAGGCCCAGAACGCGGAGGGCAGCCAGATTGCGGTAAACATCATCAATATGTTCGCCAACACCGACGCCTTCTCCGCCCTGCCTTTGGGCTCTCTCATTGCCCTGGTGTTCTCCATGATCTTCTTCATGGTGCGCCGCTCCATGAAGTTCTCTGAACTGATGGATTGCCTGCCCGGCGGCTTCAAGCAGATGGTGCCCGCCATCCTGATCCTCTGCCTGGCCTGGACCATCGGCGACGTGACCAAGGCCATGGGCGCCCCCCAGTTTGTGGCTGATATCGTGTCCGGCTTCGGTGAGAGCCTGCACAACTTCCTACCCGCCGTGGTGTTTATCATCGCCGCGTTCCTGGGCTTTGCCACCGGTACCTCCTGGGGCACCTTTACCATCCTGCTGCCCATCGTGATCCCGGTATTCTCCGGCGGTGTGGCGGCGGCCGACCTGACCACCGACCTGATCAACGGCAATGACATGCTGATGATTGCCATCGCGGCCACTCTGGGCGGCGCGGTTATGGGCGACCACTGCTCTCCCATCTCCGACACCACCATCATGGCCTCCTCCGGCGCTCAGTGCTACCACCTGAATCACGTGGCTACCCAGATGCCTTATGCGGTAACGGTAGCTATTATCTCCTTTGTCAACTACATCATCACCGGCTTTATCATTGACCACGTATCTCAGATCGTGTGCCTGCTCATCGCCATTGTCACCACCGTGGGTACCATGATTGTCATTGGTAAGCTCAACCACTCCATGACCATGCACTCTCAGAAACGCTGAGATTGCACCACTGTCTATCCTCAGCGCAAAACAATCTCATGGGTTTGCGTGAACAGATCTGATAAAAACGGATCATAACAAATACCCCCTGATGCAGGATCATAACCTGCATCAGGGGGTATTGTTTTAACCATCTGAAATGGTGCAAATTTTTCTGCTAAGACCGCTGGTCCAGCGGTACAAAGGTACGGCTGGGAGCCACTGCCTTGTAGGCGGGGCGGATAATCCGTTTGCCCGGCTGGTAGACCTCCTCAATGCGATGGGCGCACCAGCCTACGATACGGGAGACCGCAAAGAGGGGGGTGTACAGCTCCTGGGGAATGCCCATCATCTTGTACACCAGGCCGGAGAAGAGATCCACGTTGGCGCATACCACCTTGCTCTCCCCCTTGACGGTGCGCATCAGTTCGGGGGTAAGCCGCTCCACCGTCTCATACAGCTGGAACTCCTCCAGCATCCCCTTGGTCTCGGCCAGTTCCCGGGCAAACTTTTTCAGCAGCACGGCCCGGGGATCGGAGACAGTATAAATGGCATGGCCCATGCCGTAGATCAGGCCGGACTTGTCGCCTCCCTCTTTCCGCAGGAGCTTGGTCAGGCAGGAACGCACCTCGTCCTCGTCCTTCCAGTCCCGTACCTCCTCTTCAATATAGCCGAACATCTCCATCACCTTTTTGTTGGCACCGCCGTGGCGGGGGCCTTTCAGCGAGCCCACTGCTGCCGCAATGGCAGAATAGATGTCGGTGCCGGAAGAGGAGAGCACCCGGCAGGTAAAGGCAGAGTTGTTACCGCCGCCGTGTTCGGCGTGGAGCACCAGGCAGAGATCCAGCAATCTGGCCTCCTGCTGGGTAAACTGGTTGTCGTGCCGGACGGAATAGAGGAAGTTTTCCGCCACACTCAGCCCGGGCTGGGGCCGGTGGAGGTAGAGGGACTCCTCATTGTAGTAGTGCCGCTTGACCGCAAAGGCGTGGGCCACAATGACAGGCACCCGGGCAATGAGCTGAACGGCCTGTCGCAGCTGATTGGACAGGGACATATCATCCGGGTTATCGTCATAGGAGTACAGGGCCAGTATCGACCGGGCCAGCTTGTTCATCACATCAGGGCTGGGGGCCTTGATGATCATATCTTCGGTAAACATACGGGGGAGAGAGTGGTTGTGGGAAAGGATCTGCTGGAAGGTGGACAGCTGTTCCCGGGTGGGCAGAGCGCCAAAGAGCAGCAAATAGGCGGTCTCCTCAAAACCAAAGCGGTTCTCGCTGATAAATCCATCCACCAGATCTTCTACGTCAATGCCCCGGTAGATCAGCTTGCCGGGGGCAGGCAGCTTTTCTCCGTCCTGAATGTAATAGCCCAGCACGTTGCCAATCTGGGTTACACCTGCCATGACGCCGGTGCCGTCGGCATTGCGCAGGCCCCGCTTGACCCGGTAGCGTTCATAATCGGCAGGGTCAATCCGGTTATATTTCTGGTATTCCCCGCATAGACTCTCAAGGAAGTCTGTGGAAGAAACCATCTCTTGATTTTGCATGTTCGACGACTCCTTTGCCCAAATACTTTACCACGGTATTGTACAGCCAAATTGCAACAGCGTCAATACAAAAAGAGCCGGAATTAAAAGTTGAAAGAAAATTTGTGAAAACTTGCAAAATGAGAGGGGGTGGAAGCGGATGAAACAGGTGGTAGCCACCGCATTGGCTCTGCTGCTGGCCCTGTTTTTGCTCCCGCTGCTGCTGGTACCCCAAGGGGAGCACATGCTGCCCGTGGAGAGCGGCAGCCTGCCCATAGACCGTACGGTTGTTACCCCCAAGCCCTCTCTGGACAGTACCCGTCAGGTGGTGGTGCAGCAGACCGACGGGACGGTGGAGACCATGGCCCTGGATGACTATCTGTGGGGGGTAGTAGCCGCCGAAATGCCGGCAGCCTTTCAGCCTGAGGCCCTGAAGGCCCAGGCGGTGGCCGCCCGGACGTATACGCTGGGCAAGATGCGGCGGGATACCCCCGCTCACCCGGAAGCCGATGTGTGTACCGATGTCAACTGCTGTCAGGCCTACCGGACGCAGCAAGAGGCTGCAGCCGGCTGGGGGGACAACGCCCAGCGCTATACCGGAAAAATTACTGCCGCCGTTGCCGATACCGACGGGTTGGCAGTGCTGTACCAGGGACAGCCCATTCAGGCGGTGTTCTTTTCCTCTGCCGACGGGCGGACTGTGGATGCGGTGGAGGTATGGGGCAATACCGTCCCCTATCTCACCGGAGTGGACAGCCCCGAAGGAGAGGAGGTTCCCAATTACCATTCCACCGTTACCGTATCGTTGGAAGACTTCAAAACAAAGCTGTGTACACAATATCCAACCGCCGACCTGACCGGCGAGCCATCCAAATGGTTTTCCAACACAGTTCCCAACTCGGCCGGAGGCGTCAGCAGTGTGGACATCGGCGGTGTGAGCGTCAGCGGCCAGGACCTGCGCACCCTGTTCGGCCTGCGTTCCACCAGCTTTACCATCACTGCCACCAGCCAGGCAATCACCTTTTCTGTGACAGGCTACGGTCACGGGGTGGGCATGAGCCAGTACGGGGCCAATGCCCTGGCCCAGGAGGGAAAGACTTTTAAAGAGATTTTAACATGGTACTATACCGGAGTAGAGATAGCGGTATACACACCGTAATCCTGACCGTGCTGCGTAATCTTTTTTCCCTTCTGTCCGTTGTCAAAAAACTTACTCTTTGGTATAATAATATATCGGGAAGCGGGGAACAGCCCCAGCCCAAATATGACGTAAAGTGAGAGATCGCACATGAACACACGGTATGACGTTGCCATTCTGGGCTGCGGCGAGGCCGGGATTTTCGCCGGATACGAGCTGATGCATCGCAATCCCGGGCTGAAGGTGGTGGCCCTGGATCAGGGCGCCGACATCTACACTCGCAGCTGTCCTATAGTGGCGGGCAAGGTAAAGGAGTGCATTCA
>CALWOK010000048.1 GCA_944383125.1 uncultured Flavonifractor sp. | reverse complement strand
GCAGGAATGGGACGGGTTACGTCCCCGATGCCCAGCCGGATGATGGATTTCTCCGGGTGGGCCTGGGTATAGGCCGCCACACGGCGGGCAATTTCGGAAAACAGATAGCTGCCGGGCAGCTTGCCATAATTGGTATTGATGTTTGCCATGGATCTCTCTCCTTTGTATCAGATGGGATATTCCCCTTCAAACACGGTTTCCGCAGGTCCGGTCATCATCATTGGTCCGCCCTCCGGCCAGGACAGTTCCAGAATGCCGCCGGGCAGATGGGCGCATACCTGCCGCTGGGTCAGGCCCTGCACCACAGCCGCAGCCAGAGCGGCACAGGCTCCGGTGCCGCAGGCCAGGGTTTCTCCGCTGCCCCGCTCCCATACCCGCAGCAAAAGCCGGTTGGGGGCGGGGCAGGCAACGAACTCCACATTGATTCCGCCGTGGAATGCAGGGTGGTGCTCCAGAACCGGACCCAGCTGCGGAAGCGGGATGGACTGGGGGCAGTCCACAAAGAGGACCCCATGGGGGTTGCCCATGGAGACAGGGATTACCTGCCAACGGCCCGTGTCCGTCTCAATCAGGCGGGCCGGATGAACAACAGGGATTCCCATATCCACCCGGACTGCCGTCACGGTATTGCCGCTGCCCAGCAGCTCCAGGGTGCGCAGTCCGGCTCCCGTTTCCACCGTAATGGTACGGCTGTGGGTGAGGCCGTGATCGTACACATATTTTCCCAGGCAGCGAATGCCGTTGCCGCACATCTCCCCCTGAGAGCCGTCTGCGTTGAACATCAGCATACGAAAATCTGCCTGTTCTGAGGGGCAAATGCAGATCAGTCCGTCGCTGCCCACCCCAAAATGGCGGCGGCTCATGGTACGGGCCAGCTCGGGCAGATGCTCCGGCAGACCATCCAGACCGTTGAGGTAGATATAATCGTTGCCCAGTCCGTGCATTTTGGTAAAGTACATAACCACCCCTCCTTGGCAAGCAGGGAGGCGGCACTGGATCGCCGCCCCCATCTGCAATGGTATGTGATGGACTGGCGGAACAGTACTGGAAGGGGTTTAATAATTGATGATGTATTTCTCCCGTTCCCAGGAGGACACACGGGTGCGGAACTCTTCCCACTCCTTTTTCTTGCCCTCCAGATAGTTGGCGGCCACATGGCTGCCCAGGGTGTCCAGAATCAACGGGTCCCCTTCCAGTTCCCGGATGGCCTCCTCCAGAGAGCCGGGCAGGCTTTGGATGCCGTGGGCTTTGCGGGTGGCGTCGTCCATGGCATAGATGTTTTCGGTAATTTCGGCAGGAGGTTCCAGCCCCTTTTCGATGCCGTCCAGACCGGCCGCCAGACAGACCGCAAAGGACAAATAGGGATTGCAGGCGGGATCGGGGGAGCGCAGCTCCACCCGGGTGGACTGGCCACGGGAGGCGGGGATCCGGATGAGGGCCGAGCGGTTGGAGGCCGACCAGGCCAGATAGCAGGGGGCTTCGTAGCCGGGGACCAGCCGCTTATAGGAATTGACCAGAGGGTTGGTGATGGCAGCCATGCCACGGACATGGGCAAGAAGACCGGCGATGAAGCTGTAGGCTGTCTTGGACAGCCCACGCACTCCGTTGGGGTCATAAAATACATTTTTGCCGTCCTTGAACAGGGACATATTGGTGTGCATACCGGAGCCTGCCACCCCAAAGATGGGCTTGGGCATAAAGGTGGCGTGGAGGCCGTTTTTCTGGGCCAGGGTTTTCACCGCCAGCTTGAAGGTCATAATGTTGTCAGCGGCGTGGAGTGCCTCCTCATACTTGAAGTCAATCTCATGCTGGCCCTGGGCGCACTCATGGTGGGAGGCCTCAATTTCAAACTTCATGGCCTCCAGAGCCAGACAGATTTCCCGGCGGGTGGACTCCCCGTGGTCCAGAGGGCCTAAATCAAAGTAACCGGCCTCATCGTTGGTTTTGGTGGTGGGTTTGCCCTCATCATCGGTCCGGAACAGGAAAAACTCTGCCTCAGGACCCACATTGAACAGATCAAAGCCCATATCCTTTGCCTTTTGCAGGGCCCGCTTGAGCACATACCGGGGGTCTCCCATAAAGGGGGAGCCGTCAGGATTGTGTACATCGCAGATGAGCCGGGCCACCTTGCCGTGGTGGCCCTGCCAGGGGAATACCCGGTAGGATTTCAGGTCGGGGAAGAGGTACTGGTCGGACTCGTCAATACGGACAAAGCCCTCAATGGAGGAGCCGTCAAACATACACTGATTGTTGACCGCCTTTTCAATCTGGGAGGCGGTGATGGCCACATTTTTCAGCTGGCCGAAGATGTCGGTAAACTGGAGACGGATGAATTTGATGTCATCCTCCCGTACCATGCGGATGATGTCTTCCTTGGAATGCGGCATAGAGGGATCCCCTTTCTCTCTTGAACGTGATGCATCCGGTAGCAAGAAAGCGCTCCGAACCCCTTGGCCGGAACGCCTTTGTTCACAACTGAATGTAGTATACGTGCTCCTTTTTCTCCTGTCAAGGTGCATTCCGCCAATCCTGAGTGGGGTTTTGAGGGTGAAATTTAGAAATCAACATATCTTTTCCCGGCAAGATGTGTTATGATAACAAATACGGAATCAACCGCTTGGCGGTTGGCAGGCCGTGCGTATTCCGCACAAATTTCCCACGGAGGGCAGAATCCCATGAAAAAACTCAGATTACTGCTGGCGGCAGGGCTGCTTGTACTGCTGACGGGCTGTTTTTCCCAGTCGGTGGACGATCTGTACGCCCCGCCCCGGGCGCCTGACGACTACCTGAAGCTGGACAACAAGATCAATGAGGTGCTGAGTGCAGGGGGGGAGTATGCCGCTCCCCTGACAGGAGATCTGACCCAGAAGGTGCAGTTACAGGATCTCAACGGGGACGGCGTACCGGAGGCCATTGCCTTCTTCCGGGTCAGTTCCTCAGAGCGTCCCCTGAAGATCTACATCTACCGTCAGATGGGAGAGGACTATGAGGTGGCCGCTATCATTGAAGGAGAAGGATCTGCCATCAACTATGTGGCCTATGAAAACCTGGACGGAGACCGAAACAAGGAAATTATTGTAAGCTGGCAGATGATGAGCGACCAGAACCACTCCCTGACCGCCTATTCTATCCGCAATGGAGAGGTACTGGAGCTGATGCGCACCAATTATACCAGCTTCCAGGTGTGCGATCTGGACCAGGACGGGCAGGACGAAATTGTGGTGGTACAGACCGGCGCCACTGAGGAGAGCAACCGGGTAGAGCTGTATAACTACCGGGACGGGCTGCTGGAGCTGGACTCCAGTGCGCCCCTGTCCAAAAATGTAAACGGCCTGCCGGACGGCGGGGTAAAAACGGGGTATCTGCAGGACAATATTCCGGCGGTGTTTGTCAGCTCGGTCTATGGGTATCCCGGCAGCGCCCAGGAATATGCCGATACGGCCTACCATGAGGCGGGCCATATTACCGACGTGTTTGCCTGGAAAAACAACCGCATTCAAAACATCACCCTGGACCCGGAAACCGGGGAGAGCGACAGCACCATCCGCTGGTATACCAATGTGGGGGCAAAGGACATCAACCATGACGGCATTATGGAGCTGCCCAAGCCCTTTGCGCTGCCCGAGCCAAACAGCACCAGCATTGCAGTCAATTTCTGGGGCATCCACTGGCGGCAGTACGACCTGGACGGGCAGTCCCATCAGGTGTTTACCACCTATTACAATGACAAGGACGGCTGGTATTTCATACTCCCCAAGGAATGGGAGGATCATATCACCATTTCCCGCAGCGACATGGTAGGCGGAGGAGAGCGAGCGGTGATTTTCTACTACTGGGAGGGGGATGAGTCGGTAGACCCATCGCCGTTTCTGGTGGTATACACCCTCAGTGGGGACAACCGCTTTATGCGGGCCAACATGTCGGGCCGGTTCCGGCTGATGGCGGGGGACGATGACAGCGATATTATTTATGCTGCCCGCTTCATCCAGAACGAGTGGGACTGCGGCCTGGATGAAAACGGGGTCAGGTCCCATTTTGCCCTGATTACCAATGACTGGTCCTGAGCCAGATGGACAAAGGAGGAAACGGCATGAAAAAGGTGCTGGTACTGGAGGATGAGGCCAATATCCGCAGTTTTGTGGTCATCAATCTCAAGCGGGCCGGTTATGAGGCCATCGAAGCGGAAACCGGGGAGGAGGCGCTGGCCCAGCTCAAGCGCAATCCGGACATCAAGGTGGCCCTGCTGGACATTATGCTGCCTGATATGGATGGCTTTGAGGTGTGCCGCCGGATTCGGGCGGGGGACAACAACATCGGTATTATTATGCTCACTGCCCGCACCCAGGAGATGGATAAAATCACCGGCCTGATGACAGGGGCGGATGACTATGTGACAAAGCCCTTCTCCCCGGCGGAGCTGACCGCCCGCATTGATGCGCTGTACCGCCGTACCGGCGGGGCGGTAGCGGCGGACAGCGGGGAAATCAGCCAGCCCCCCTTCCTGCTGAATACCCGCAACCGCACGCTGGAAAAGAACGGCCAGCGGGTGAAGCTGACCCAGGTGGAGTATTCCATTATCAAGCTGTTTATGGATAACCCTGGAAAGGCGCTTTCCCGGGAGGAGATTCTGGACTCGGTGTGGGGCAGGGATTATTTCGGAGAGCTGAAGATTGTGGATGTAAATATCCGCCGCCTGCGGATCAAAATTGAGGATGATCCCACAAACCCTGCTTTTATCACAACCGTATGGGGCTATGGATACAAGTGGGGCTTCTGAACGGCGCTTTGATACTCACGACCAGGTGGTGAAACTTGGATTCATGAAAAAACGAATTGGCATCCGGGGCATCCGAAAGCGCTGGATGGTAAACTCCATCAGCGTGGTGCTGTTTATTGTGCTGCTGGCGGTGACGGCATTTTCGGCTGCAATGGGCAGCTACTATTATTCTACGCTCAGCGAATCCCTCTCTCAGAAGGCGGAGAGTGCGGTGCGCAGCTTCAATTACTACCGGGTGGGGGATTCCTACTATGAGTATGCCCGTACCCTGGTGGGAGGCGATCAGTCCAGCGACCGGCTGGAGGTGGAATTTCTGGACGCCAGCGGGCTGATCCGCTATTCCAGCTCCGATTTGACCGCCTTCCGCTCTCCCGGTACCCCGGACATCGAGAAGGCCCTGACCCTGGGCAGGACCGAGGTGTGGACCGGCTCC
>CALWOK010000047.1 GCA_944383125.1 uncultured Flavonifractor sp. | reverse complement strand
CCAAAACCGGTTTCCTCCACCGCCATATCCGCCAGCCGCCGGGCATGTTCCGCTCCGGCTCTGGAGATGGCCGCTGTAATCCTGTCCAGCTGTTCCTGACTCATGGCAGACAGCAGGTTCTGGGCCTTTCTGGCCTGGGCCAGCAGATCCCGTACCTCCTGACTGGAGCGGAGATCCTTGTCAAATTCCATTGGGTTACACCTCCTTGGGATGGGCCGCCACCGCCTTCACCGTCTCGGCAAAGGCGGCGCAGGCGGCGTTGCAGGCCGCCTGGGTACCGGTGAGCAGACCGCCGCCAAAGTTGGTTTCGGTAGGAGGGGAAAAGAGGGTCACCAGTTCCACATCGGAGGCCTTCATGGCCTCATCCAGTCCTACCATGGCCTCCAGGGGCGGGGCTACCAGATAGGCCAGCGCCTCCCCCTCCTTCACACCTGCCGCCTTGGACAGATAGGTGCCTGTTCGGGAGACAGTATGGGCAAAATAGACAACAGAGTCGTCCTCATTGGCGGAGCGGAAACCAGCTCCGCTGGTGATAAACTCCACACAGGCCCGCAGGCCGGAATCTACTTCCGCCGGGTTGGGGCCTGCCAGGATGCCGATGACCTCTCCGGCCAATTTGGTAGAGGCGTTGGCCGCTCCGGCATAGAGGGACTTGCCGTATACCACCTCCACCGCTGCCGCTTTGGTGGCCTCGTCCAGCGCACAGTAGGTGACGTCATCGCTGTCGGCGGTAATCAGGCCGATGGAGCGGTACTCCTTGGGCAGGCCCAGCTGCTGGGCCAATGTCTGGCTGACGTTGGCAATGGTGCGGGCAGCCAATACTTTGGCGGGAATCAGATCGTCTGTCATACCCTCACCCCTTCAAGTCAATGCCGCTGGCCTTTTTGTCCAGCATGGTTTTGATCAGCTCTGCAATATGGGCGCCGGCCTCCACAGCGGTGGTCCCCCCCTTGTGGATGTTGGAGATGACCGTCCGCTTGGATTCCGGAATGCCGATATGGGGCTGATAGGTCAGGTAGGCAGACATGGACTCGGCAGTGACCAGTCCGGGCCGCTCGCCCACCAGCATACAAACCACCTCTGCCCCGGTGAGATCGCCAATGTGATCGGAGGCACCCACCCGGCAGTATTTCACATAGAGCACCGGGCCGCCCTCCAGACCGTAGGCCTTCAAACCGCCCTGCACCGCCTTCAGGCAGTCCACCGCATTGGCCTCAATGGCGGCAGAACTGAGGCCGTCTCCCACCACCAAGGCAATTTTAGGGTTTTGCCCCAGCGTTTTTTTGATGACGGCCTGATTTTGCTCATCAAACCGGCGGCCCCGGTCAGGCCGGGTGAGATACTCATCCTTGCTCTGGCAGAGGGTTTGCACCGGGGTAAATCCGTGTTGGACGGCAAACTCGTCCGGCACATGGGAAAAGACGGAATCCTGGGCGGCGGCGTGGTCGGCCCGCATCCGCAGCATGGAGAGGGTGCGGTACCGGGCGCCCGCCCGGCCCAGGCCCAGGCGGGCAGGGGTTTTCAGCTTCAGGGCCTGGAAGGCTCCGCCGTTGCGGGGCTGCTCCACCAGATACTGCCGCCGCAAATCGGTCTGGGTAATATCCTCCAAGCACCCGGAAGAGGACTCGACTGGCGCCTGAGTTACCGCAGCAGCAGCTTTTCCCGGTTCCTGTCCCGCCAGCTCCAGCACCATCCGCTCCACCATGGAGCGCAGTTCTTGCTCATTCAATGTTGCACCCTCCTTATGACAGCAGCACCGACGCATCCCCAGCCAGCGCCGTCAGCTTGCCGTTTTCCACAAAGCCCATATCCTCCAGCCAGCGCTGGAAGGGGGGAATGGCGGTCAAGCCAAACATCTCCCGCAGGGCGGCGGTCTCATGGAAACCGGTGGTCTGGTAGTTGAGCATCACATCGTCTCCATGGGGGATACCCATAAAGTAGTTGCATCCGGCGGCGGTCAGAAGCACCGCCAGATCTTCAATGTCATTCTGATCGGCCTTCATATGGTTGGTATAGCAGGCATCACACCCCATAGGCACCCCGGTGAGCTTGCCCATAAAGTGGTCCTCCAAACCGGCCCGGATGACCTGCTTGGAATTGTACAGATATTCCGGCCCGATAAAGCCCACCACCGTATTCACCAGGTAGGGCTGGAACCGCTTGGCAAAGCCGTAGCACCGGGCCTCCATCACCACCTGGTCGGCCCCATGGTGGGCCTCAGAGGACAGCTCAGAGCCTTGGCCCGTCTCAAAATACATTACATTCGGCCCCACAGCCGCCCCTTCTTTGAGGGCCAGCTGACGGGCTTCCTCGATGAGCGCTCCATCCAGGCCAAAGGCCTCGTTGCCCTTCTGGGAACCGGCAATGGACTGGAAAATGAGATCGCAGGGAGCCCCCTTGCGCACCGCCTCCATCTGGGTGGTAACGTGGGCCAGCACACAAATCTGGGTGGGAATGTTCCAGCGGTTTCTCACCTCGTGGAAGCGGTCCAGCACCCGGCGCACACTTTCCACCGAATCGTCCACCGGGTTCAGTCCCAGCACGGCATCCCCCGCCCCGTAGGTCAGCCCCTCCAGCAGGGAGGCCAGAATGCCGTCGGGGTCGTCGGTGGGATGGTTGGGCTGAAGGCGGCAGGACAGGGTACCGGGCAGACCGATGGTGGTGTTGCAGTGGGCAGTGACCTTGATTTTCTTGGCGGCATAAATCAGGTCCATGTTACTCATCAGCTTGGTCACGGCGGCGATCATTTCCGCCGTTAAACCCCGGCTCACCCACCGGATGGCATCCCCGTCGTGGTTTTCCGCCAGCAGCCACTCCCGCAGCTCAGATACCGTCCAGTTCTTAATCTGGCCGTAAATCTTTTCATTGACGTCATCCTGAATGATCCGGGTGACTTCGTCCTCCTCATAAGGGACGGCGGGATGGTTGCGCAGGTCCGCCAGCGTCAGGTTGGCCACCACCACCTTGGCTGCCACCCGTTCCTCGGCATTTTCGGCGGCAATCCCTGCCAGCCGGTCTCCCGATTTCTCCTCATTGGCTTTCGCCAGGGCATCCTTCACCGATTTGAACTGGTAGACATGCCCCAGCAGCTTGGTTTTGAGTATCATGTGATCGCTCCTTGTCTATTTGTGAAATGCCAGGGTTTTTATCACAACGGGTAATACACTGCCCCCGGCAACCGGAGTACCAATGTCCAGATAGTCTCCGTTATCCATGCCCACCCCGTCCAGACAGAGCAGAGGGCCGGGCAAAAGGGGAGCCAGAGCCTGTCCCAGTACCTTGGCCTGATCGGCCTCCACTGCCACCACCGGCACCAGCCCGGCCTCCCGCAGAGGACGCAGGCCCTCGGCTACCCCGCATGCTACCTGCCGGATGCGGTCATAATTGGGGTTGGAGTCTCCCCGCAAGGCCAAAGCCAGCTGGGTCAGCCCTCCCTCATCGTTGTACCAATTCAGCTTGTCCCGGATGGCCCGGGATAATTCCTCCGCTGTTCCTTCCTCTTCCTGGGCAGACAGCTTGAGAATGGGCAGGTTTTTTAGTGGAAAGGCAATCTCCCGATAGAAAATGGTGGAGCCAGACAGGTCGGTGGCATGGCTTCCAGCCCCCACCACCGTAGCCCGGATGGTTTCCGCTCCCTGGAATTGCTTTACCTGCCGGAAGGCAGAAGAGGACGCAATGGCCTTGCCCAGCAGCACCCCAATATCCCCATAGGCGAGCCACTGTTCCGGCGGATGGCGCATGCAGTCTGCCACACCGCCGGAAAAGGACACCACCGGCACAGTCTCTGCCCTCCAGCGGGTTCCCTGGGTCAGAAAGGCCTTCAGCCTGTCCTGTCCCGGACGCAGGCCTGCCGCCTGCTCCAGGGCCTCCACCATAGTCTGTATCATGGGCGCCAGGCGTTCCGGCGTGACGGTCTCCCCCACGGCCGGAGCGGCACAGCCGGCCCGGGCAAACACCGGTGATACATATGTGACCTGCCCGGCTCCATCCAGCTTGATGAGCCGTCCCCCCACATCCAGACAGCCGGTGGACACCAGCTCCCCATTGCGGTACAGAGCCAGGTTGGAAGTACCGCCCCCAATGTCAAAGTGGAGCACTGTGGTATGGTGTTCTCTGGAATACTGATCTGCACCCGCCCCACGGGCCGCCAGAATGGATTCCAGATCAGGCCCGGCAGTGGCCACCACAAAATCCCCGGCAAATTGGGACAGGGCGGAGAGCACCTCTCTGGCGTTTTCCTTCCGGGCAGTCTCTCCGGTGATGATGACCGCACCGGTATCCACCTGAGACTTGTCAAAGCCCGACTTGTCGTATTCCTCCGCCACAATGGCCCCTACCCCCTGGGCATCAATAACAGTATCAGACAGCAGGGGTGTCATATGAATGGCGGAGCGGTAGAGCACCTCCCGCCGGGAAATGGAAACCCTTGGGACTGTAAAGGGGGTGGCCCGGTTTTCCAGGGTCAGCCGGGAGAGAATAAGCTGAGTGGTACTTGTCCCGATATCGATGCCCACAGAAAGCAGCTGCTCCCCCATCAGGCCAGCTCCTTCAGCAGCCCTTTGATATCCTCTGCCGTGACGGGCCGGGGATTGGCGGGAGCGCACAGGTCTGCCAGGGCGGCGGCGGCAATGGCATCCCCGTCTGCCTTCAGCGTCCGGCTCTCCACACCACAAGCGGATATTTTCTGGGGTAATTGCAGCTGGGCACGCAGCCGATTCAGGCCAAAGGACAAAGCTCTTGGAGTGGGAGACAGCCCGCACAGCCGGGCCAGGTTGGCATACTTGGCGGCCGTCCCCTGGTTTGCCGCATTGAAGCCCACCACATGGGGCAGAATGAGGGCATTCAATCGTCCATGGGGTACGTGGTAACGCCCGCCCAGGGCATGGGCCATACTGTGGCACAGGCCAAGACCCGCCCCATTGAAGGCCATGCCGGCCAGATTGGAGGCCAGCAGCATATTGGCCTTGGCGGGACTCTCCCCTGTGCTCTCATAGGCGGGGCGCAGGTTGTGATAGGCCAGCACAAAAGCCTTTTCCGCCAGGGCATCGGTGTAAATGTTGGCCCCCCGGGCCACATAGGCCTCGGCTGCATGGGTAAGCACATCCATACCGGTATCTGCCGTCACGGCAGGGGGTACCTTTTCCAAAAACCCTGCATCCAGCACCGCCTGATGGGGAAGCAGGCTGTCATCCACCAGCGGATACTTGACCCCCTTCTCGCTGTCGGTCAGAACGGCAAAGGAAGTCACCTCCGAACCGGTTCCCGCCGTGGTGGGTACCGCATACAATCTGATCTCCCCCGGCGCTCCCATCTTTTTGCCGAACTCCACCATGGCCTTGGCGCAGTCCATGGAGGAGCCGCCTCCAAAGGCCACCACCGCCTGGGGCTTGAAGTTGGCCAGCTTGCGGGCCCCCTGGGCCACCAGAATGAGCGGCGGATCGGGCACCACATCGGTGTACCGCTCCACCGTACAGCCGGGCAGGTGGGCCAGTACCCTGTCCAGCAGACCGGAGCGGGCGAGAAAATCATCGGTAATGACCATCACCCGCTGCCCCGCCAGTTCTTCCAGGGCGGTCAGGGCATCCGGCCCAAAGGAAACGGCCGTTTTCAGGTTGAATTGTTCCATAAGCGCCCCCTGTTTCTACCTTGATGTGGTTAGTATGGCGATGGCGACCCATAATATACAAAACTGTCAGAAGTCTTTATGATTCCTTCAGAATCTGTTCACAGTTCATTCACCAACAGAGCGGGCAAGTAGGCTATGATAACAGCGTCAGGTACAAATGACACACATTCTCCTCTCTCTTTACCTCTCTGTTCAAAAAAGAGAACCGGGATCTGTTTTTTCAACAGATCCCGGTTCTCTTTTGCATTCAGGGCAGTAAATGAGCCATATCGGGAAACGGCTCTAACGTACGGTACAAAATCCCGTGGATGGCAGCAATAAGGATGCCGTAGTTGGTGATGGGGATCCCCTGATCCACCGCTGTACGCTGGCGGTATTTCATCTCCCGCTCGCCCAGGGTACAGCCCCCGCAGTGGACCACCAGCTGATACGGGCTTAAATCCTCCGGGTACTCCCGTCCGGAGCAGAAGTGGAACTCCGGCTCCACCCCGGTGGCCTCCCTGATCCAGTGGGGCAGCTTGACGGTGCCGATGTCCTCACACTGGCGGTGGTGGGTACAGCCCTCCGCAATAAGCACCTTATCCCCCGTTTTCAGGTTCTGCAAGGCTTTGGCGCCCTTCACCGTAAGGGCCAGATCTCCCTTGTACCGGGCCATCAGGATGGAGAAAGAGGTAAGGGGTACTTCTCTGGGAACCATCTTTGCCACCTTGCCAAAGGCCTGGCTGTCCGTCACCACCAGCTTGGGGGGCCGTCCCAGCTGTTCCAACGTAAAGGCCAGCTCGGTATCCCGGCACACCAGGGCGGAGGCTCCCGCTTCCAGCACATCCCGGATGGTCTGCTGCTGGGGCAAAATCAGCCGGCCTTTGGGGGCTGCCTTGTCAATGGGTACCACCAGCACAATGGTGTCCCCCGGCGCCAGCAGATCCGCAATCAGGGGACGCACAGGCCCCTCCTGCCCTGCCAGACGGGCAGCTTTCTCCTTCAGTTCGTGGATGTGCATTCCCGTGAGGGCGCTCACCCACAGGGCGTTTTCTTCCGCCTGGGGTACCAACTCCAGCAAATCCGCCTTGTTCCACACCAGCAAATAAGGGATGCCTTTCTCCCGGATGAGGGCCAGCAGTTCCTCTTCCGCCTTCCCCAGAGGGGCGGTGGCATCGGCCACCAGAAGGGCCAGGTCGGTTTTGTTCAGTACCTGTCTGGTCTTTTTTACCCGCAGTTCTCCCAGAGCGCCCTCGTCGTCAATGCCTGGGGTATCGATGATCTGTACCGGTCCCAGGGGGAGCAGCTCCATAGCTTTGTACACAGGATCGGTGGTGGTACCCTTCACATCGGACACAATGGACAAATCCTGCCCGGTAAAGGCATTGACCAGGCTGGACTTGCCTGCGTTGCGCCGGCCAAAAAAGGCAATGTGTACCCGCTCGCCGGCGGGGGTTGCGTTCAGACTCATAGCTGCCCCTCCTTAAAACCGGAAATCCCGCTCCCCCTGGGCAATTTTGTCCAGTCGCTGGGCCACAATTTCTTTGACCTTGGGATTGGTGATATACTCCCTCTGTCTGGCAATGACCTGCTCCCCCACTGCCTTGGTCTCCGGGGCGGCATAGTCCTCCAGATATTCTTTCAGCGTCATCAGGGCGTTGGGCAGGCAGCAGTTCTGGATCTGCCCCGCCTTGCACAGGGACATAAACCGGTCGCCCGTTCTCCCCTCCCGGTAGCAGGCGGTACAGAAGGAGGGTACATACCCCAGTTCCATCAGCCAGCGCACCACCTCATCCAAGGTACGGCTGTCTGACACGTCAAACTGGGCAGAGGACTCCTCCTCTGGTTCCTGCTCCACATAACCGCCCACGCTGGTACGGGAGCCGCCGGAAATCTGGGAGACCCCCAGGCCCAGCACCCGCTCCCGCACCTTCTGGCTCTCCCGGGTGGAGATAATCATGCCGGTATAGGGTACTGCCACCCGGATACAGGCCACAATTTTGGCAAAAATATCGTCGGAAATCCCATTGTCAAAGGCATCAGGGTCGATGTCGTCGGCAGGGCATACCCTCGGTACACTGATGGTATGGGGGCCTACTCCAAACACCGATTCCAGATGCTCGGCGTGCATGAGCAATCCGGCAAACTCATAGCGGTACAGCTCCAGACCAAAGAGCACCCCCAATCCCACATCGTCAATCCCGCCCTCCATGGCCCGGTCATGGGCCTCGGTGTGGTAGGCGTAATCGTGCTTGGGACCGGTGGGATGGAGCTTTTCATAGCTCTCCTTATGGTAAGTCTCCTGGAAGAGGATATAGGTCCCGATGCCCGCCTCCTTCAGTTTCCGGTAGTTTTCCACCGTAGTGGCGGCAATGTTCACATTCACCCGGCGGATGGCCCCGTTTTTGTGCTTGATGGAATAGATGG
>CALWOK010000046.1 GCA_944383125.1 uncultured Flavonifractor sp. | reverse complement strand
GCGCCGCCTATGTGGCCTGCGGCAACTCCTTTATGGTCCTCCTCAAGACCGACGGCTCTGTGTGGACCTGGGGCTATAATGAAGAAGGTACCCTGGGCAACGGCACCAAAGAGTCCACCTCGGTTCCCCAGAAGGTGCTGGACGATGTGATTGCCGTATCTGTCAGCCAAAATAACGTTGGCACCGTGTACGCCCTGAAGGAGGACCACTCCCTGTGGACCTGGGGCTCCAACAACTCCGGCTATCTGGGCTTCAACGGCGGCAATGACAGCGCAGGCCGCTGGCCCATCCAGACGGTTCCCCGGAAGCTGTTGGACGGCGTGGCCCAGGTGAGCACCGGCGGCATCCACACCATCGCCGTCAAGGAGGACGGCAGCCTCTGGGCCTGGGGATATAACAACTACGGCCAGCAGGGCCGGGGCAGCAGCGTGGCGGTGAATTACCTGCCCGGCAAAGTCCTGAACAGCCTGTCCGCCGCCCAGAGCCGGCCCACAGAGACACAGACCATCTCCGACTGGGCCAAAGCCGATGTGGCTGCCGCCCGGCAGGCAGACATTGTGCCGGAGGACCTGCCCGCAGACTACACCAAGGCCATCACCCGGGCCCAGTTCTGCAATCTGGCGGTGGCCCTCTATGAGACTGCCACCGGCGAGACCATCACCGGCCGCACCACCTTCCAGGACACCAACGACCCCAACGTGCAGAAAATGGCCTATCTTGGGGTGGTCAACGGGGTAGGCAACCACAAGTTCAACCCCGGCGTCACCCTGACCCGGGAGCAGGCCGCCGCCATTCTGGCCCGTCTGGGCGGACAGCTGGGGCTGGAGCTGAACACCAGCAGCACCCCCTTCACCGACACCGCTGACAGCTGGGCCAAGGCCGACATTGCCAAGGTCTACAGCGCAGGGGTGATGAACGGCACCGGCGGCAGCCGCTTTTCCCCCAAGGGGAATTACACCATTGAGCAGAGCGTGGTCACCATGCTCCGGCTGTACCGTTTAAGTGAAGCCCAGCCGGGTCCTGTCCCCACCCCCACGCCTACGCCTACCCCAACTCCCACTCCTACACCGACTCCTACCCCCACACCCACTCCCACACCTACTCCCACTCCCACGCCTGCCCCTGCTACCCTGGCCAATGGCAAGCCCATTACCGAGGCCAACGTGCTGGAGATCATCAACGGCCTGCGGAGTTCCTATCCCGAGGGGATGCGCTGGACCAATGACAACAGCTATTACTCCCCTGCGGTCCATATGACCGGCTACGGCTGCGCCGGTTTTGCCCTGATTTGCAGCGACGCCGCCTTTGGCGATCTGCCCGTCACCAGCCGCCACTCCAACTTTGACGCCATCCAGGTGGGCGATATGCTGCGCATCAACTACGACACCCACTCGGTGGTGGTGCTGGAAAAGCGTGCCGACAGCGTCATTGTGACAGAGGGCAACTTTAACAGCTCCATCCACTGGGACCGGGAGATCAGCCGCCAGAGCCTGGAAAAGGGCAACTATGAAGTAACCACCCGCTATCCCGCATAAGCCTCCCCAGCATCCCCTCCGGTTCTGCCGGAGGGGATGCTTTGTTCCGGAACTGTTTCCTCCCCCAGCATGGTGCGCATCCAGCGCAGGTTGTCCGCTGCCCGCTCCTGCCGCAGATTGGCCCCGTCAAACCGGATGGGGGTACACCGCTCCCACACCCGGTCGTTGATGCGCCGCCGGGCCAGGTCTGGCTCCTGATGAAAGTCCTCCGGGGTCAGATTGGTGGTGACAATGAGGGGCTTGCCCGACAGATACCGCCGGTTGACCAGCTCATATACCTGCTCCTGGGCGTAGGAGGTGCGCCGCTCCATGCCGAAATCGTCCAGAATGAGCAGCTGGCACTCCACCAGCCGGTCAAAATAGGTGATGCGCTCCTCCCCGCTCATGCCGAACAGCTTTAACAGCACCTCCCCTAAGGTGGTCATGTACACCTCCACCAGCTGGTCCACCAGGGCGTTGGCGATGCAGGCGGCGGCAAAGGTCTTGCCTGTCCCGGTAGGACCCCACAGCAGCAGGCCCTGGTTGTGCTGTACCATGTCGGCCCAGTGCTCCACATACCGCCGGGCGTAGTTCAGCTGGGAGACCTGCCCGCTGTCCCGGTCAAAGGTGTACTGATGCAGGGCAAAGGATGCCCCGAAGGCGTTTTTGCGGTATCGGGTACGGGTCTGCTTTCTCTGCTCTTCCTGGATCTGCCGTGTCATCTCTATGATCTGCCGTTCCTCTTCTTCCCAGCCCCGGCTCATAAGCTCTCCTCTCTCCAATCTGGTTCAAGAGATTGGTTTCTTTTGTTTGGTTTCCTCTGTTGGTTAGGGGCCGGTTTTTCGGCCTGGTGACAGCCGGATTTCCGGCCCTCCCTGAGCCGGTTTTCCGGCTCACCCTCAGCCGGTTTTTCGGCCCTGGGCAGGTATAAAAAAATATGGCTGGCTCTTCCCCGAACCGGCCTCATTTTACGAATCAAACCTGCCTGTTCCAACTCCTTCAGGCGCTCTTTCACCACGCTGTCCGTTCTCCCCACAGCGGCAGCCAGTTTTTTGATGGGATAGACTACAAAAACCTGCCCGCCGGGGCCGGTATAGCCGTTTTTCCTGGACAGGCTGCCCCGGTCCAGCAGCAGGGCGTACAGCAGAAGGGCGCTGCCTGACAGGTCCAGCTGGAGCAGGGCGGCGGGCAGGGGCAAAAAGCGGCTGAGCCTGGTCTTTTGGGTGTACGGCACCATCTCCATAAACATCCCCCTTTCTGTCTATGGGGGAAACGGGGGAAATGTTGCCTGTTTGCGTACACCCAACGCAAAACTTTTTACAAAATTGCTTGCCAGGCCCCCAGAATATGGAGCGCCCGCATGGCCCGGAAGGAGTAGCTGCTCAGGGGCCGGCGGTCGGCGTCCATGGAGTGGGCCGCCACCAGGGTATTGCGCAGGGTGGGTCTGGCCCCTACCTGCACCACCACCACGGTGTGGGTAAAGGCGTCCCCTGTGGGGCTGAGCTGGACAAAATCCCCCGGCAGCAGCACCTCCAGGCCGGTTTCCGCCCCAAAGGGGCCTTCCGACTGGCCTTTCCGCAGCAGAAACCGGGCAAAAAAATCCACCCCGGACCAGGCAGGGGCTTTGTCGTTTCCGTTGAGGTAATACCAGCCGGTATCGGGGGTGAAATTCATCACCCCGGTGCCGGCATACAGGCACTGGGAGGCAAAGCTGGTGCAGTCCCCTCCCAGGTTTTCGTAGTCATAATAGGCCGGGTTGCGGCCATAAGCCCAGCGGTGGGCGTAGGCCACCGCCGTCCGGCGGTCGTAGGGAATGGGCTGGAGCATGGGTATCCCCTCCTTTCCTGCCATTCTATGCGGGAAAGACACCGGCAGCCCCTCCCAAGGCGCAAAAAAAGGAGAGGGAAATCCCTCTCCTTTCCGGCTGATATCCGGTTTTGCTTATGCCTTGCCGTCGCAGCCCAGCACGTTGATGAGCTTGTGCTTCACCAGCTCCTTGATGGCGGCACGGGCGGGCTTCAGGTACTCACGGGGGTCGAACTTGTCGGGATAGTCGTTGAAGAACTTGCGGATGGTGCCGGTCATGGCCAGGCGCAGGTCGGAGTCGATGTTGATCTTACACACAGCGCCACGGGCGGCCTGACGGAGCTGCTCCTCGGGGATGCCCACGGCGTCGGACATCTTGCCGCCGTTCTCGTTGACCATCTTCACGAACTCCTGGGGCACGGAAGAAGAGCCGTGGAGCACGATGGGGAAGCCGGGCAGACGCTTCACCACTTCGTCCAGGATGTCAAAGCGCAGGGGCGGGGGAACCAGCTCGCCCTTCTCGTTGCGGGTGCACTGGGCGGCGGTGAATTTATAAGCGCCGTGGCTGGTGCCGATGGCAATGGCCAGGGAGTCGCAGCCGGTCTTGGAGACAAACTCCTCCACCTCTTCGGGGCGGGTGTAGTGGGAATCCTCGGCGGACACCTGCACCTCGTCCTCCACGCCGGCCAGAGCGCCCAGCTCGGCCTCTACCACCACGCCGTGGTCGTGGGCGTACTCCACCACCTTCTTGGTGATCTCGATGTTCTCGGCAAAGGGCTTGGAAGAGGCGTCGATCATCACAGAAGTAAAGCCGCCGTCAATGCAGCTCTTGCAGGTCTCAAAGCTGTCGCCATGGTCCAGATGGAGGCAGATGGGCAGGCCGGTCTCAATGATGGCGGCCTCCACCAGCTTCACCAGATAGGTGTGGTTGGCGTAGGCACGGGCGCCCTTGGACACCTGAAGGATCAGGGGGGCGTTGACTTCCTTGGCGGCCTCGGTGATGCCCTGGACGATCTCCATGTTGTTGACGTTGAATGCGCCGATGGCGTATCCGCCGTCATAGGCCTTCTGGAACATGTCTTTGGTTGTTACGAGCGGCATAACAATCATCTCCTTTTTTTGATGCACCATGATTTTAACAGTTCTCATTGATTATTTCAAGAGGGCGTGGTATGATATTCCCGCAAAAATTATTTTGTAAATTTTTTACCATCAGGAGGCATTTTCCCATGAGTGAACTGAGAGGCGCTTGTATCATCGGCCAGTCCGGCGGCCCCACCGCCGTGATCAACGCCAGTGCACTGGGCGTGATCCGCACCGCCCTGGACACCGAGTGTGTCACCCGGGTGCTGGGCGCTGCCCACGGCATCAAGGGCGTGCTGGACGACAAGCTGTACGACATGGGCCAGGAGGACGCAGCCGAGCTGGATCTGCTGAAGTATACCCCCTCCTCCGCTCTGGGCTCCTGCCGCTACAAGCTGGCTGACCCCGACGTGGACGACACCGATTACAAGCGTATCCTGGAGATTTTCAAGAAGTACGACGTGCGCTACTTCTTCTA
>CALWOK010000045.1 GCA_944383125.1 uncultured Flavonifractor sp. | reverse complement strand
GTCTGTTCATGTGCCTCATCAACCCCATTGTGGGCGCCATCAACACCGCCCTCTATTCCGGCTTGCAGGCCATGGGCGAGGGGAGTAAAATTGTTCTGGGTATTGTGCTGGCCGGTATGATGGCTGTGGATATGGGCGGCCCTTTCAACAAGGCTGCCTATGTGTTCGGCACCTCCACCCTGGCCACCATGGCTGCCGGACAGGGCTCCGACGTGATGGCCGCTGTGATGGCAGGCGGCATGGTACCCCCGCTGGCCATTGCCCTGGCTACCACCTTCTTCCGCAACCGCTTTACCGAGGAGGAGCGCAAGTCCGGTGTGGTCAACTACATCATGGGCCTGTGCTTCATCACTGAGGGCGCCATCCCCTTCGCCGCCGGTGACCCCCTCCACGTTCTCCCCGCCTGCATCGTTGGCTCCGGCGTGGCCGGCGCACTGTCCATGGTCTTTGGCTGCGCCCTCCCCGCACCCCACGGCGGTATCTTCGTGTTCCCCGTCATGACCAATGTTCTGGGCTATGTCATTGCCCTGGCAGCAGGCGCCCTGGCAGGCATGGTGCTGCTGGGCCTGCTCAAGAAAAAGAAAGTCTGAACCCATCTCTCATCTCAATGTGAAAGGAAGTTGTTTTATGGTATCCGCTACCACCAAAATCGTCAATCCTCAGGGAATGCACATGCGTCCCGCCCAGCTGTTTGTCAACACCATGGCCAAGTACCAGAGCGACGTCACCATCCTGTTCAACGGCAAGAGCATCAACGCCAAGAGCATCATGCACCTGATGGCCGCCTGCATCAAGCAGGGCAGCGAAATTGAGGTGCAGTGCAGCGGCGAGCAGGAGGCCGAGGCCCTGAAGGCTGCGGTTGAGCTGATCGAATCCGGTCTGGGCGAGTAATCGCCCGGGCCAGCGGAAGACAGGAGGAGACCACTATGATCTTGCGGGGCATCGGTGCCTCTGAGGGCATCGGCATTGGCAGCGCAGTATGTGTCCGGGAGCAGAATCTGGACTACTCCGCTGTAGTATACAGCGGAACAGAGGCGGAGCAGGACCGCTTGCAGCAGGCCATCCAGCAATTCAACGATAAAACCTCCGCCATGGCGGAGCACATCCGTACCCAGGTGGGGCAGAAGGAGTCGGAAATCCTCACCGGACAGATCATGATGCTGAGCGACCCCTTCATGCAAAGCCAGATGAGCGAGCTGATCCAAGCCGGTCAGTGTGCGGAGGCGGCGGTAGACCAGGTGTGCGGCATGTACGCCGAGATGTTTGCCGGAGTGGAGGACGAGCTGATGCGGCAGCGGGCCACCGACGTACGGGACATCCGGAGCCGGATGCTGGCCATTCTGCTGGGCGTGTCCGGGATGGACGTCAGCGAGCTGCCTGCCGGCAGTGTGCTGGTGGCCCACGACCTCACCCCCTCCATGACGGTGGGGCTGAAAAAGGAAAACGTAGCCGCCATTCTCACCGAGGTGGGAGGACGCACCAGCCACTCCGCCATTCTGGTCCGGGCGCTGGAGCTGCCTGCCGTCCTCAGCATCCCCAACGCCATGGAGCAGGTCAAGGACGGGGACAGCGTCATTGCAGACGGCGGAGAAGGGACCGTGTACCTCCATCCCGACCAGGCAACCCTGGCAGATTTCCGCAAAAAGCAGGCGGATTTTTTGGCCCAAAAGGCCCTGCTGGCGGTATACCGGGACCGGGAAACGGTGGACGCCGATGGCAACCGGTATGCCCTGTATGCCAACATCGGCTCCCCTGCCGAGGCCAAGGCGGCTGCAGAGTCCGGCGCCGAGGGCGTGGGCCTGTTCCGCACCGAGTTCCTGTTTATGGACCGCACCAGCGTTCCATCAGAAGAGGAGCAGTATGAGGCCTATCTGTCGGTATCCCGCACTATGGCCGGAAAAGAGGTTATCATCCGTACTCTGGACGTAGGCGGCGACAAGGCGGTGGATTACCTGGGCATGGAGAAGGAGGAAAACCCCTTCCTGGGACACCGGGCCATCCGCTACTGTCTGGACCGGCCCGACCTGTACAAGGTACAGCTGCGGGCCCTGCTGCGGGCAGGCGCCGAGGGAAACAACATCAAGATTATGCTTCCCCTTGTCACCTCTCTGGAGGAAATCCGGAGCGCACGCAGCCTGCTGGAAACCTGCAAGGCCGAGCTGGAGGCCGAGGGCCTGCCCTACCACAAGGAAATTCCTCTGGGCATTATGGTGGAAACCCCCGCTGCCGCCCTCATCGCCGATCTGCTGGCCCAGGAGTGCGACTTCTTCTCCATCGGCACCAATGATCTGACCCAGTACACCATGGCAGTGGACCGGGGCAATGCCCAGGTGGAACAGCTGTACACCACCTTCCACCCTGCCGTCCTCCGCTCCATTTGCAGCATCATCACCGCCGCTAAGAATGCCGGGATTCCGGTGGGCATGTGCGGCGAGGCGGCTGCCGATCCCCGGCTCATCCCCCTGCTCATGACCTGGGGTCTGGACGAATTTTCCGTCAGCTCCTCTGCCATCCTGGCCACCAGAGCCAACATTCACCACTGGCGGGCCGATGCAGCCGGGCAAGTCGCCCAAAAGGCTATGGGTCTGTCCACCGCAGCCGGTGTGGAGGACTATCTCCACTCTGCCATCCAATGAATTTCATCAAAAAACTGCCTGGAGCATATCTCCAGGCAGTTTTTTTATATTTGTACGGTCAATAGCCCTGGGGCGTCAGACCCTTTACCAGCTTTACAATGGCAGAGGTACCCAGCCGGTCGGCCCCCAGCTGGATGAAGTCCTCTGCATCCTGGAGGGTACGGATGCCGCCGGCGGCCTTGACCCGCACATCGGGGCCTACATTGGCCTTGAACAGGGCCACGTCCTCCCGGGTGGCCCCGCCGGTGGAAAAGCCGGTAGAAGTCTTGATAAAATCGGCCCCCGCCGCCGTGACAATCTGGCACATCTTCACCTTTTCCTCCTGGGTGAGCAGACAGGCCTCCACAATGACCTTCAGGATACGTCCCTGGCAGGAGGCCTTGACCGCTTTGATCTCCTCCAGCAGATCCTCCCAGCGCCCATCCTTCACCCAGCCTATGTTGATTACCATGTCAATCTCATCGGCCCCGTTGCGGATGGCGTCCTCCGTCTCAAAGACCTTGACCTCTGTGGTGGAATAGCCGTTGGGGAAGCCAATGACAGTGCAGATTTTCAGGTCGTTGCCCACATAGTCGGCCGCCTGCTTTACATAGGCCGCCGGGATACACACAGAGGCGCATTCATATTTCATGCCGTCGTCGCAAACCTCTTTGATCTGGCTCCAGGTACACTCCTGCTTGAGCAGGGTGTGATCACAGCGGGACAGAATTTCTTTGATCTCCATACCGATTCTTCCTTTCTATAGGAGCTTACTTTACTTCAATCAGATGGTAGGAGCGGGTGCCGATGCCAATCTTCTGGCAGTGCTCCAGGCATACCTTCCAGTCGGTGTTGGGCATGCTGTTGATAAAATGGTCGTGGTGGTCGCAGAACCCGTCGGCGTGCATCTGCTCATCCAGAGAGGAGCCGGGAATGGGGGGCTGGCGCAGACAGGCGTCGGCGCAGGCCTGATCCAAAGCCACCGGGTCAAAGGAGGCAAACATGCCCACATCAGGTACGATGGGCAGGTCATTCTCCCCGTGGCAGTCGCAGTAGGGGGACACATCAATCACCAGGCTGATATGGAACTGGGGACGTCCATCCACCACCGCCTTGGCATACTCCGCCATACGGCAGCTCAGCTCCTCCATGGCGGCGTCATATCCGGCGTGGATGGCGTCCACATTGCACACCGCAATGCACCGCCCGCAGCCCACGCACTTGCTCTGGTCAATGGTGGCCTTCCGGTCCTCACCGTAGCGGATGGCGTCGTGGGCGCACTGGATGGAGCACTTGCCGCAGCCTACGCACAGGTGCTGCTCCACCACCGGCTTGCCCTGGGCATGCTGCTCCATCTTGCCCCGGCGGGAGCCGCAGCCCATGCCCAGGTTCTTGATGGCCCCGCCAAAGCCGGTCTGCTCATGGCCCTTGAAGTGGGACAGAGAGATGATGATATCGGCCTCCATCACCGCCTTGCCGATTTTGGCGGTTTTGATATGGGTGGCACCCTCCACCGGCACCTCCACCTCGTCGTTGCCCCGCAGGCCGTCGGCAATAATCACCTGACAGCCGGTGGACAGGGGGGAAAAGCCGTTTTCATAGGCGGCGTCCAGATGCTCCAGGGCATTTTTCCGCCGTCCGGGATACAGGGTGTTGCAGTCGGTCAAAAAGGGGATTCCGCCCAGGCTCTTGACCACATCAGCCACAGCCTTGGTATAGTTGGGCCGCAGAAACGCCAGATTCCCCGGCTCGCCAAAGTGCATCTTGATGGCCACAAATTTCCGGTCAAAATCAATTTCACCAATGCCCGCCGTGCGGATCAGCTTTTCCAGCTTATCCAGCAGGTTCTTGCCGGGGCGGCAGCGCAGGTCAGAGTAATATACATTGGCCTGTTCCATCGTTTTTATCCTCCTCGTCAAAGCTCTGAAAGTTCAGTCCACCTTATTTTATACCCCTTCTCCCCTCTCTGCAAGCCCTTTCCGCTCTTTGCCGGGTTTGACCCCTTGTATCCTGTCATATTATGTGCTATACTGGCAAAAATTCAAATTTGCTCCGAGCGGCTTTACCTAAGGGCCATGCCTATGGTACGCCGCCAGGGTCGCATTGGAAACGATGCGGCCTTCCGTCTTTGAAAAGGAGTCTCTTTCTGCCAGGGGCGTGGCGCGCCTGTGCAGCGGGGAGTGCTGTCCAAAAGACGGCGCTCCCCTTTTTGTTTGGAGGAGGAACGCACATGAAACTCATCGACACCCGCCATGCCGTCGGCCATGTATTGTGCCACGATCTGACCCAGATTATCCGGGGCGTTACCAAGGATGCCCGGTTCCGCAAGGGCCATGTGGTCACGGAGGAGGATATCCCGGTGCTGCTGTCCATGGGCAAGGAACATTTATATGTATGGGAACGCCAGCCCGGTATGCTCCATGAGGACGAGGCCGCCCTGCGGCTCCAGGTACTGTGTCAGAATGAGCACATGCACGCTACAGCGGTCAAAGAGGGCAAAATCGAGCTGATTGCCGACTGTGACGGCCTGTTCCAGGTGGACGTTAACCGGCTGAATGCCCTCAACAGCGAAGATGACA
>CALWOK010000044.1 GCA_944383125.1 uncultured Flavonifractor sp. | reverse complement strand
CGCAGGCTCGGTATGAGGCCAACCTGCGGGCGAAGGGCCCGGAGCTGAAGATCGGCAACGACTACGAGCTCGCCGACTACCTGATCGGCAAGATCCGGGACGAGAAGTACAGCCCCGAGGCAGCCATCGGAGAGGCCGAGGTCTGCGGCTGGCCCTTCCGGGTGCATATCTGCGCGAGCACGGCCTACAACTACATCCGGGCCGAGATCTTCGGCGACGATCTCACCGTGGAAATGCTGCCGCAGCATGGCAAGCGCCGCCGGAAGCCCGAGCGGCCCGAGGGCAGCATCCCCCGCAAGCCGGCCGGCAAGAGCATAGAAAAGCGGCCGGAGATCGTCGACACGCGCACGACCTTCGGGCACTGGGAGATGGACAGCCTCGAGAGCGGCAAGGGCTTCAAGCGGACGTGGCTCATGCTGACCGAGCGCAAGACCCGCCGGGAGATCATCGTCCCCATGAAGGACAAGACCAGCGAGAGCGTCGTCCGGGCCCTGAACGGCATCGAGCGGAAGCTGGGCGCCCTGTTCCCCCGGATCTTCGTGACCATCACCTGCGACAACGGCACCGAGTTCGCAGACGCCGAGGGCATCGAAAGCAAGCGCCGCGGGAAGGGCAAGCGCACGACCGTCTACTACTGCCACCCGTACACCCCGAGCGAGCGCGGCACCAATGAAAACCAAAACGGACTGATCCGGCGACTCGTCCCGAAGGGGACAGACCTCGCCACCCTCTCGCCCCAAGAGGTAAAGGCCGCCGAGGCATGGCTCAACAGCTACCCCCGCAAAATGTTCGGTTTTCTGTGCTCCGAGCAGCTTTTCCGGGAGGAGCTGGCCCTCATTCTGGCCCGCTGAAAAATTTTTTAGACTTTTTTAGCATTTACTCTTGACAAACGGCTGCATAGAAAGGGCCTGCCGCCATGGTGCAGCAGGCCCCTCCGACAAGGGTTAAAATCTGGTTCCCCCAAACTCATGGAAGGTAAGATTTTTGTTGCGCTCCTCCGTCCAGTTGATGGCCCACTGGGAACCGAAGAGCAGCAGCTGGTTGCCCTTGTAGTCCTCCACCAGCTTGGTATCGGTACCCAGGTTCAGGTCCTCCTCCTTCACCGGCTGGCCGTCCTCCGTTTCAATCCAGCGCAGGTACTCATAAGGCAGACCCTCCATGTACAGGTCCACGTTGTACTCGTTTTTCAGCCGGTACTCCAGCACGTCAAATTGCAGGGTACCCACCACGCCCACAATGACCTCTTCCATACCGGAGTAGGGCGTTTTGAAAATCTGGATGGCGCCCTCCTGGGCAATCTGCTCCATGCCCTTCAAAAACTGCTTGCGCTTCATGGTGTCCAGACTTCTCACCCGCTTAAAGTGCTCGGGGGCAAAGGTGGGAATGGGGTCAAACCTGAACTTTTTGGCGGCGGTACACAGGGTATCGCCGATGGAGAACATGCCCGGGTCAAAGACGCCGATGATGTCCCCGGCGTAGGCCTCCTCAATGATCTCCCGCTCGGCGGCCATCAGCTGCTGGGGCCGGGAGAGGCGGATTTTCTTGCCCCCCTGGACGTGATAGACCTCTTTGTCCGCCTCGAACTTACCGGACACAATGCGCATGAAGGCAATGCGGTCCCGGTGGGCCTTGTTCATATTGGCCTGGATTTTAAAGACAAAGGCGGAAAAGGCATCGTCCATGGAGTCAATGACCTCCTCCCCAGCGGCCCGGGGCAGGGGTGCGGTGGTCATCTGGAGGAAGTGCTCCAGGAAGGGCTCCACGCCTAAGTTGGTGAGGGCGGATCCAAAGAACACGGGGGACAGCTTGCCGTGGCGCACCCGGTCCAGGTCAAACCCGGCAGCCGCTCCGTCCAGCAGCTCGATCTCGTCGGTGAGCTGCTGGTGGAGCCGCCCGCCGATGAGGGCATCCAGATTGGGGTCCCCCAGCTCCACCTCGGTGGCGGTAGCCGCCTTGGCCCCGCCGTTGGAGGTAAAATGGATGATCTTCCGGCTGCCCCGGTCGTACACCCCCTGAAACTCCTTGCCGCAGCCGATGGGCCAGTTGACCGGATAGGTCTCAATGCCCAGCTCGTGCTCCAGCTCCTCCAGCAGTTCAAAGGAGTCTCTGGCCTCCCGGTCCATCTTGTTGATAAAGGTAAAGATGGGGATATCCCGCATGGCGCACACCTTGAACAGCTTGCGGGTCTGGGCCTCCACGCCCTTGGCCGCGTCAATCACCATGACGGCGGAGTCGGCTGCCATCAGGGTGCGGTAGGTATCCTCCGAAAAGTCCTGGTGTCCGGGGGTGTCCAGAATGTTGATGCAGTAGCCGTCATACTGAAACTGCATGACGGAAGAGGTAACCGAAATGCCTCTCTGCTTTTCAATCTCCATCCAGTCGGAGGTGGCCGCCCGGCTGTTCTTTTTGCCCTTGACCTGACCGGCCTGGGCAATGGCTCCGCCGTACAGCAGGAATTTTTCCGTCAAAGTGGTCTTACCGGCGTCAGGGTGAGAAATAATGGCAAAGGTTCTGCGCCGTTTGATTTCCGATTCATATTGTGACAAGGTACTGTCCTCCTTGATAGACTTGATAGGTTGGAAGGGGAGCCGCTCCCCCTTACGGCGGGCTGAGCCGGTTCACCGCCCCGGGAATTTCCGCAAAGGCGTCCACATGGGGTACTTCATGGTCTACATGCCCAAAGCCGTAGGCAGCATGGAGAAAGGGTACCCCTGCCGCTGCAGCGGCGTTATAGTCTCCCTGGGTATCTCCGATATAGAGGGGACGCTTCAGCCCGTTGCGCCCCACCACCAGCCCAATGTTGTGGGCCTTGGCCTGTCCGGTACGGCCGGGGTTTTCAAAGTCCCTGAAAAAGCGCCCCAGGCCGTGGGCCTGGAAAAAGGCCTCGATATACCCCTCCTGGCAGTTGCTGACAATGAAAAGGGGATACGTCCGGGCCAGCAGCTCCACCGTCTCGGGTACCTTGGGATAGAGGGTGCCGCCGTGGACCGCCACCCAGGCGTTTTCCTCCTCCATCAGCCGGCGGAGCAGCGGCCCGCCCTCCTCCTCCGGCAGGTGGGGCAGCAGCCGTTTCAGGATGTCGGGCAGCAGCAGCCCCATACAGCCCGTCACCTTCTCCCGGGTCACGGTTCCCGCCAGGGCGGGGTCATATTGCCCCAGCACCTTGTTCCAGGACAGACAGATGGCATCCACCGAATCCCACAGCGTTCCGTCCAGGTCAAACATCAGTCCGTCAAACAAGCCATGCGCCTCCCAAAAGTTACATACTGGAATACTATATCATACCCCATACCGGCTTTTCAAGTAAGCCGCCCCGGCATTTTTGCACAAAAAGGCCGTCCCCCGCCGGAGCGTTCCGGCGGGGGACGGCAAGAGGGAGAAAAATGAGGAAACTCAGGCAGGAAGGGCCTCCAGCCCGCAGGCCGGGCCAAAGCAGCGGCAGGGCAGGTGGCACACGGCGGCGCAGGCGGCCTTCCAGGCCTCCTCCCCCGACAGGGCCAGCCGGGCGGTGAGGGTGTCCGCCAGCTGGTTGGCCTGACCGGCCAGGTCCACTGCCAGCTGACGACCCAGGGGGGTCAGATGGATTTTTCCGTAGCGCTCCTTTTCCACCAGGCGCTTTTCCACCATGGTGGCCATCATACTGGTGACAGAGGCTCTGGATACCTCCAGGCAGGTGGCTACATCCTTGGAGGAGACCTCCAGACGATGCTGGGACAGGTGGTAAATGGTCAGCAGATAGCGGACATTGGTGTTGGTCAGTTCCATTTGGCCCTCCTTTCAGGGGATGGTGGTGGTGTTCTTGTGTCCGTGGCACAGGTCCCCGCAGCCGCAGGAGCCGCAGGACCCACCGCAGGAGCAGCTGTGCCTGCCCTGCCGGCGGTTTTTTGCGCCCCGGTAGGTAATGACAATACATGCAGCCAGAATCGCCACACTGATGAGAATGGTAGACAACATGGACGCTGCTCCTTTCTGGAATGGAATTACTTCACTGCGGCAACAGCACGCAGGGAAACGGGATTTTCTTCATATCGGTTCTTACGCACCAGCAGGTAGATCAGCCCTGCCAGCACCACCAGGGCGACTACGGTACCCACACCGAAGGGTACCTGGCCCAGCATCAGTCCACCCAGCTGGTAGACCAGCAGAGAGATGGCATAGGCAAAGCCGCACATATAGCCGATGGCGGCAAAGGTCCATTTGGGACTGTTCATCTCCCGCTTGATGGCGCCCATGGCGGCAAAGCAGGGGGCGCACAGCAGGTTGAAAATCATAAAGGAATAGGCGGAAATAGCGGTAAAGGCGGCTCCCATCTCCACGGTCAGGTTGCCGGGGAAGAGGACGCCGAAGGTGGACACCACTTCCTCCTTGGCGATGAGACCGGTGACCACCGCCACGGTGGCCTGCCAGAAGCCGAAGCCCAGGGGCAGGAAGACAAAGGACACGGCGTGGCCCACAGCGGCCAGCAGAGAGTTGTTGTTGTCCTCCACCAGACCAAAGGCGCCGTTCTCCACGCCAAAGCCCTGGAGGAACCACAGAATGACAGAGGACAGCAGGATCACGGTACCGGCCCGCTTGATGAAGGACCAGCCCCGCTCCCAGGTGGCCCGCAGCACATTGCCGGGGGCGGGGGCGTGATAGGCGGGCAGTTCCATGACAAAGGGAGCGGGATCACCGGAGAACATCCGGGTCTTTTTCAGGATGATGCCGGAGAGCACCACTGCCGCCACGCCGATGAAGTAGGCAGAGGTGGCCACCCAGGCGGAGCCGCCGAAGAGTGCGCCGGCAAACAGGGCAATGATGGGCATCTTGGCCCCACAGGGGATGAAGCCGGTGGTCATCACCGTCATACGCCGGTCCCGCTCCTGCTCAATGGTGCGGGAGGCCATAATGCCGGGCACGCCGCAGCCGGTGGCCACCAGCATGGGGATAAAGGACTTGCCGGACAGGCCGAAACGGCGGAAAATCCGGTCCATAATAAAGGCGACCCGGGCCATATAGCCGCAGTCCTCCAGCAAGGCCAGCAGCAGGAAGAGCACCAGCATCTGGGGTACAAAGCCCAGCACAGCCCCTACGCCTCCCACAATGCCGTCCAGCAGCAGAGACTGGACCACCGGGTGCGTATCCATGGAGGCAAGGGCCTCTTCCGCCAGTACCGGCAGGCTGGGAACCCAGGTGCCATAGTCGTTGGGGTCAGGCTCCGCCACGGTGAGGGCCTGCTGATAGGCCTCCTGGGTGACAGGTACTACGGTGGTTTCACCAGTCTCATCGTCGTAGAAATAGACCTCGCTGTCCCCGTTTTCATAGCCTTCGATCATGGCGCTGGCCTCTTCAAAGGCGCCGGAGTCCTCCTCCCAGGCCTCCACGTCGGCGGTGAAGGGGACAAACCAGCCGTCTCCGAACAGTCCGTCATTGGCCCATTCGGTGGCTTTGGTTCCGATGGCAAAGGTACTGCCCCCCATGGAGATGGCGTATACCAGGATCATGGTACATACAAAAATGGGCAGCGCCAGAATGCGGTTGGTTACAACCCGGTCAATCTTGTCGGACAGGCTCAGGCTGTGGGGCGCCTCTTTCTTTTTGACCGCCTGGTCTACAGCGGCGCTGATGTAGGCGTAGCGCTGGTTGGTGACAATGCTCTCGGCATCGTCGTCCATCTCCCGCTCGCAGTCGGCAATATGGGCCTCCAGGTGCTCCTTCAGCTCGGCAGACAGACTGAGGGTCTGCATCACCTGCTCATCCCGCTCAAACAGCTTGATGGCATACCACCGCAGGTAGCGCTCCTCCACCAGTCCGGCGATGGACTCCTCAATATGGGCAATGGCATGCTCCACGCTGCCGGTGAATACATGCGGCAGCTCCCCTGCCGCCGGGGATTGGGCGGCGGCCAGAGCGGCCTCGGCGGCCTCCATCCCCCCTTCTCCCTTCAGGGCGCTCATGGACATGACCTTGCATCCCAAGGCCTTGCCCAGCTTTTCCAGATCAATCTGGTCGCCGTTTCTGCGCACCAGATCCATCATGTTGACTGCCACCACCACCGGAAGACCCAGTTCGATCAGCTGGGTGGTGAGGTACAGGTTCCGTTCAATGTTGGTGCCGTCCACAATGTTCAAAATGGCGTGGGGCTGCTCCTTCACCAGGTAATTCCGGGCCACCACTTCCTCCAGGGTGTAGGGGGACAGGGAATAAATTCCGGGCAGGTCCTGAATGACCACATCCTTATGGCCTTTCAGCTTGCCCTCCTTCTTTTCCACTGTGACGCCGGGCCAGTTGCCCACATACTGATTGGAGCCGGTCAAGGCGTTGAACAGCGTAGTCTTGCCGCAGTTCGGGTTGCCCGCCAGCGCAATGTTCCACTCCATGGTGTGCTCTCCCTTCTCTTGATTAGTTTTTACTAACCAATGTGTTGCAAAAAAGCCGTCTGCCGACGGCAGGCGGGCCGATGAGGATATCGGCCCCTACAGGCTCAGGAAATCTCAATCATTTCGGCGTCGGCTTTGCGCACACTCAGCTCATACCCACGCACATTCAGCTCCATGGGGTCCCCCAGAGGGGCTACCTTACGGATGTGGATGGCCACCCCCTTGGTGATGCCCATATCCATAATGCGGCGCTTGACGGCCCCTTCGCCGTGAAGCCGGACCACCGTTACGGTATCCCCCACCTTGGCCTCCTTCAGTGTTCTCATGGTGTCTCTCCTCTCAAATCATGATCCGTCCGGCCATCGTCCGGTCCAGTGCAATGCGGCTGTCCTTTACCTGTACAATCAGGTTCCCGCCCAGCTGGCTCACCACCGTCACGGTGGCGTCCATGACAAACCCCAGCTCTGCCAGGTGCTGCCGTAACGCATCCTTTCCGGTAATCTTACGAATGGTCACCGGCTCTCCCTGCTTGGCCAATGTCAGCGGCATCATGTGCTCCTCCCTCTCCGGCGGCGGTTCTGCCTGTCTTCTTCTGGTTAGTAGTTGCTAACCTCTAAGCAAGGGTAAGTTTACACCAACTAACCGCTACTGTCAATCCCTTTTAGAAAGAAATTTTTCCAGCTCGGGGCCTAAAAAAGCCGGACGGCCCAACGGCCGTCCGGCTCAGAGATCCCTTTGCGTCAGGACAGAGAGTGGGTAAGTACCCCCATCCAGCCCTTCTCCTCCTGGGGGGGAGTCCCCTTGAAATCCCGGTCAAACCAGTCCGGCACCGGTTCATCCGACCCAATGGCCCGGAAAAAGGCGTCAATCTGGCGGGTGGTTTCATCCACCGCCCCCTCCAGCAGCAAATCCAGCCGGGCGTTGCTCTCGGCGGAGGCGGGATGGGGGGTCTCCCGCAGGGCCACATCCTTGGCAGACTGGATGGGGAGCATCCGGCTGACCGCTCCGATGACCTTTCCGGTGGGCCGGCCGCAGGAGCGGGCAAAAAAGCTGAGATACCAGCTCATGGCCCGGTACGCCCGGCGCATCTGCCGGGGAGAGGCATGGGTATAGGCCTGGGCGGCAGCGTCCCAAATGGGGCTGCCCTTGTCCGGGGGGGAGGGCAGATGGGCTTTGGCGGTGGCGTCCAGGCCGTCCTCCACCATCAGCATCCGGTCAAATTCGCTCTCCATGGCCATATGGGAGATGGGGCCGTCGGCAGCCCGCTCATCCACATAGCCGTGGCAGGCAGAATCCAGGGCCAGGTGGCACAGAAACCCGGCTCCATAGCCCACCGCCATGGGTACCCGGTCCTCAATGGCCTGACGGATGCGCTCCACCACAGGCAAAGCGGAATTGCGATGCATCCGCACCCCCTCCCGCCGGACGGCGTTGGGGCGGATGGGTTGGTAGAAGAACAGGGGGTCCGGGCCTAAACAGCCCAGCGCAAAGGCCTCCCGCTCCTGGTGGATCATCCGGGCCAGCTCCGGGGGCAGCCCGTCCAGTACTTTGTCTCCGAACTTGAGATGGGCATAATAATTTGGCATATGGCAGTCTGTTCCTCCTGACACAGTCCACAATTCACCATGTTACACTTTCATTATAACACCCTGTGTCAAGGGGAGGATGGAATGGGAATATCTTACAGTTTTTCACTTTTCCACAGCACTTTCCACAGGCAAACGCTCCTCAGTTCCGTCAGGAGGCCGCCTCCTCCGCCCCCTCCCAGCCTGGGCCGAAAATACCTTGTCTTTTTCTCCCGGGGCTGATACACTTTGCTCATAGCTTCTGCCACACGAAAGGAGGACTATATCCATGAAAAAACGCCTGTTCAGTTTCTTGCTGGCCTGCCTGCTGTCTCTGACCCCTCTGCTGGCCGGACAGCCCACCGCTGCCGCCGCGCAAAGCAATCCCCGCCTGAGCTATGCCAACACCTGCGCCCGCGCTCTCTATGAGCTGGGGCTGTTCCGGGGCGTAGGCGCCCAGGCGGACGGCAGCCCCGATTTTGCCCTGGAGCGCTCTGCCACCCGGGGTGAGAGCATTACCATGCTGATACGTCTGCTGGGGAAGGAAGAGGAGGCCCTGTCGGGTAAGGTGTCCCACCCCTTTACCGACACCGGCTGGGCGGACCCCTATGTGGGATATGCCTATCAGAGCGGCATCTCCAACGGTGTTTCGGCCACCTCCTTTGGCACTGCCTCCCCCATTGAACTGGCCCAGTTTGTTACCCTGATGCTGCGGGCCATGGGGTACACCCAGGTGGACTGGCGCAACCCCTTCCCTCTGGCAGATCAGGTGGGGCTGGATTACGGGACCGGTACCGGCTCCTGTCTCCGGTCTGATCTTGCCATTGTATGCTACAGCGCCCTCAGCTGCCCGGTGAATGGTACCGGCCTTACCCTCTATGAAACCCTGGCCCGGGCCGGCGTCCTGGAGGGGCAGGACACCTCCGCCAACACCGGCCTGACCCCCGGCCCCACCACCCAGAGGGTGAGCGCCATTTCGGTAAACTCAGTGGAGGAGCTGGTGGAGCAGTTTACCGCTGCCATGAACGGCCGCTCCACGCCCATTACCGTCTATGTCCCGGCAGGTCAGGAAAAGGCCTATGCCACCCAGCTGCTGGGGTACATGGAGCGGTACCAGGACATTGCCCGTATGGAAGTAAGCTATTTCACAAACAGCGGGGCCTTTACCGCCGCCATCACCTACGGAGATGGGGTGCGGGTGATGTCCTACCTGGAGGGCAAGACCTCCGCCCTGTCCGCCCGGGATCAACAGCTGCTGGACAAGGCCCAAGCGGTGTGCGACCAGATTCTGGACAGCACCATGAGCCAGTACGACTGTGTCCGGGCCATTCACGACTACCTGGTAAACAATACCACCTACCGGTCCACCAGTACCTGCTATGACGCATACGGCGCCCTGGTGGATGGGTACGCCGTGTGCGACGGCTACAGCAAGGCCTTTGACCTGCTGTGCTATCTGGCGGGCATTGATTGCCTGCGGATCACCGGCACCGCCTCCAACAGCCTGGGCAGCAACCAGCCCCACGCCTGGAACAAGGTATGTGTGGATGGGCAGTGGTACAACGTGGATGTTACCTGGGATGATCCCATCAGCTCCAGGCCCATCCTCCGCCACGACTACTTCCTCATCAGCGACAGCCGGCTGGCTCAGGACCATAGCTGGACAAAGTACCCCCACTGGCCGGACGCCCCGGCAAATTATGCCCCATAACAAACAGGGCCTGCTGCAAAATTGCAGCAGGCCTTGTTATGATTTGGGATGCAATTATCCACCCAGGTATGCTTTTTTCACAGCCTCGTCGGCCAGCAGTTCCTTGCCGGGACCGGTAAGGGTGATGCGGCCGGTCTCCAGCACATAGCCCCGGTCGGCTACCCTGAGGGCCATCTGGGCGTTCTGCTCCACCAGCAGGATGGTGGTGCCTGCCTGGTGCAGCCGCTGGATAATGTCAAAAATCTGCTCCACCAGAATGGGGGCAAGACCCATGGACGGCTCATCCAGCATGAGAATTTTGGGGTTGGACATCAAGGCCCGGCCCATGGCCAGCATCTGCTGCTCGCCGCCGGACAGGGTGCCGGCGATCTGCTTCCGGCGCTCCTTCAGCCGGGGGAACTGGGTATAGACCCGCTCCAGATTGGGGGCAATGGTGGAATTGGCCTGGGTAAAGGCCCCCATCTCCAGATTTTCCTCCACCGTCATCTGCTGGAACACCCGGCGGCCTTCCGGCACCTGGGCCAGACCGTGGGCCACCAGCTTGTGGGCGGGGACGTTCTGGATGGGCTTGCCCTCCAGCTCAATGGAGCCGGTGCGGGAGCGCAGCAGACCGGACACCGTCTGAAGGGTGGTGGTCTTGCCGGCGCCATTGGCGCCGATGAGGGTGACAATCTCCCCCTGGTTGACCTGGAAGGAGATGTCCTTGACGGCGTGGATGGCGCCGTAATACACATTGATATTCTTTACATCAAGCAGCACCGCCATGGTTATACCTCCTTCTGATCGCCCAGGTAGGCCTTGATGACCTCCGGGTTGTTCTGGATTTCGGAGGGGGTACCCTTGGCAATGATCTGGCCGAAGTTGAGTACGCAGATACCCTCGCAAATGCCCATGACCAGATTCATATCGTGCTCGATGAGCAGAATGGCAATCTGGAAGGTATCCCGGATTTTCACAATGTTCTCCATCAGTTCGGCCGTTTCCGAGGGGTTCATACCGGCTGCCGGCTCGTCCAGCAGCAGAAGAGAGGGATTGGTGGCCAGGGCCCGGACAATTTCCAGCCGGCGCTGGGCGCCGTAAGGCAGAGAACCTGCCTTGGCATCGGCCAGATCCTGCATGTCGAAAATGCTCAGCAGCTCCAGGGCGCTCTCATGGGCCAGCTTTTCCTTCTTCCAATAGCCGGGCAGACGGAAGATACCGCTCCACATGGGATAGCGGATGTGGTTGTGCATGCCGATCTTGACGTTGTCCTCCACGCTCAGGTTGTCGAAAAGCCGGATGTTCTGGAAGGTACGGGCAATGCCCGCCCGGTTGACGGCAGCGGTGGACATATTATGGGTATCCATGCCATCCAGCAGGATGGTACCCCGGGTGGGCTGATACACCTTGGTCAGCAGGTTGAAGACGGTAGTCTTGCCTGCGCCGTTGGGTCCGATCAGCCCGGCGATCTCGGTGCGGCCAATGGCCATGTTGAACTCGTTGACGGCGGTGAGGCCGCCGAAGTCGATGCCCAGGTGCTGGGCCTCCAGGATGGGGCTTTTGTCCACATCCCGCTCGGGAATCTTGTTGACGCTGGGTACCGGCACCAGCTTGGTTTCAGGACGCTTGGGCTTACTCATGGCTCACGCCTCCCTTCTGGGCAGCCTCCTGGGGCTGCTTGCGGAATTTGCCGGACAGGCGGGTAAAGTAGCCCCGCAGCACCGGGTTATTGGTGGCCAGCATGACCAGAATCAGGACAATGGCGTATACCAGCATCCGCAGGTCGGAGAACTGGCGGAGGGCCTCCGGCAGCACATAGAGCACCGTGGCCGCAATGACAGACCCCCAGATGTTGCCCAGGCCGCCCAGCACCACATACACCAGGACCAGAATGGAGGTGTTGAAATCAAACTTTGCCGACTGGAGAGAGGAGTAGTTCAGGCCGAACAGGGCGCCCGCCGCACCGGCCAGAGCGGCGGAGGTGACAAAGGCCATCAGCTTGTACTTGGTGATGTTGATGCCCACGCTCTCGGCGGCAATGCGGTTGTCCCGCAGGGCCAGGATGGCCCGGCCGGAACGGCTGCGCACCAGGTTGAGCACAATGATCAGGCTCACCAGCACCAGCACATAGCCCACCGGGAAGGTAGCCAGCTTTTCGGTACCCACAGCCCCCTGGGCGCCCTTGATGATGGCCACCCCGTTTTCGCTCAGGTGCAGATCGTCAATGGTAAGCTGTCCGGTGAGATTGAAGGCTATATGGACGCCCTTCTCGTCATAGCCCACCAGCAGGCAGTTGATCAGTTCCTTGATGATTTCTCCGAAGGCCAGGGTAACAATGGCCAGGTAGTCGCCCCGCAGCCGGAGCACAGGCACACCCACGATGACACCGGCCAGGGCGGCAAAGATGGCGCCCACCACAATGGCAATGACCAGACGGGCCAGCTCATTGGGGATGGCGGGCTGGAGGGACATGGCGGCAATGATGCCGGAAAAAGCGCCCACGCTCATAAATCCGGCGTGGCCCAGGCTCAGCTCGCCCAGGATGCCCACCGTCAGGTTGAGGGAGACTGCCATGACGATAAAGCAGCACACCGGCACCAGCATACCCTGGATGGAGTTGGTAAGGGTTCCCCCCTGCTGGAGGGCATACATCACCACAAAGGCCACCGTAACCAGGATATAGGTGGCAAAGTCAATGCAGGTGGTCTTTTTCAGCTTTAACTTCTTCATTCCAACCACCTCACACTTTCTCAGGCACATACTTGCCCAGCAGACCGGCGGGCCGTACCAGCAGCACCACAATCAGGACGGCAAACACAATGGAGTTGGCCAGGTTGGTGGAGATATAGGCCTTGGCCATGGCCTCGATGATGCCCAGCAGGATGCCGCCCAGCATGGCCCCGGGAATGGAGCCGATGCCGCCGAA
>CALWOK010000043.1 GCA_944383125.1 uncultured Flavonifractor sp. | reverse complement strand
CTGGCCACCCTCAAGGGCAGCGAGTTTGAGCTGATGACCGCCAAGCACCCCCTCTTTGACCGGGAATCCGTCATCCTCAACGGCGAGCACGTCACCCTGGATGCCGGTTCCGGCTGTGTTCACACCGCCCCCGGCTTTGGCGCCGAGGACTTCGCCATCTGCCAGCAGTACGACAAGGCGGGCCTGACCCACATCGGGGTGCCTGTCCCCGTCAATGCCAAGGGCGTCATGACCGATGAGCGCTACAACGGCCAGTTCTACGCCAAGGGCAATGATATGGTGGTGGCCGACCTGGAGAAAGAGGGCTTCCTGGTAGCCAAGGAGAATATCACCCACTCCTACCCCCACTGCTGGCGCTGTAAGAACCCCATCATCTACCGGGCCACCGAACAGTGGTTCTGCTCCGTGGACGCCATCAAAGACGCAGCCGTCCAGGCCTGCGATTCCATCCAGTGGAAGCCCGACTGGGGCAAGGACCGCATGACCTCCATGATTACCGAGCGCAACGACTGGTGCATCAGCCGTCAGCGGGTGTGGGGCGTACCCATCCCCATTTTCTACTGCGCCGAATGCGGTCAGGACATTGTGACCCCTGAGACCATCTCCCACATTGCCGGCCTGTTCCGGGAGCACGGCTCCAACATCTGGTTCGACCAGGAGGCCGACCAGCTGGTACCCGCCGGGCTGAAGTGTCCCAAGTGCGGCCACACCCACTTTACCAAGGAATCCGACATCATGGATGTGTGGTTTGACTCCGGCTCCACCCATGCCGCCGTGCTGGATGAGCGGGATTACCTCCACTTCCCTGCCGATGTGTATCTGGAGGGCGGCGATCAGTACCGTGGCTGGTTCCAGTCCTCCATGCTCACCTCCATTGCCGCCAAGGGGGTAGCCCCCTACAAGCAGATCATCACCCACGGCTGGACGGTGGACGGCGAGGGCAAGGCCATGCACAAGTCCCTGGGCAATGCGGTTGGCCCCGAAGAGGTTATCAAGGACTACGGCGCCGACATGCTCCGCCTGTGGGTGGCCTCTGCCGACTACACCCAGGATATGCGCATTTCCCAGGACATCATGAAGCAGCTCTCCCAGGCTTATCTGAAAATCCGCAACACTGCCCGGTATATGCTGGGCAATCTGTGCGACTTCAACCCCGACACCGACCTGGTGGCGGTGGAGGAGCTGATGGACCTGGATCGCTTTGCTCTGTCCTCGTTCAATGAGCTGGTGAAAACTGTCCGGGCTGCCTATGACAAGTACGAGTTCCATGGAGTCTATCGTGCGGTATACAACTTCTGCGTGGTTGACCTGTCCAACTTCTACCTGGATATCATCAAGGACCGGCTGTACTGCGGCGGCGAGGGGGAGCGCCGTTCTGCCCAGACTGCCCTGTACCACATTCTGGACGGCATGACCCGCCTCATTGCCCCCATTCTGGCCTTTACCTCCGATGAAATCTGGCACGCCATGAAGCATCCCCAGGGGGTGGACAGCGAGAGCGTCCTCTTTAATGAAATGCCCGCCGACAACGCCGCCTTTACTCTGGATGAGGCTGCCCAGGAGCGCTGGAACAAGCTGGTAAGCCTGCGGGATGCCGTCAACAAGGCGCTGGAGAATGCCCGCAACAGCGGTGTATTCAAAAAGGCCCAGGATACCGAGGTTGCCCTCTCTGTCTCGGAGGAAGATGCCGCTTTCCTGTCCGGCGTGGATCTGGCGACCCTGTGCATTGTGTCCAAGGTAACGGTTACCGCCGATGCTGTGGAGGGGGAGCGCAATGAGGAATGCCTCATCCCCTGCACCATTGCCGTCAAACTGTCGGAGGCCCCCAAGTGTCCCCGCTGCTGGAACCACAACGACGCCATTGGCACCGAAGGCCATCATGCCGAGCTGTGTCCCCGCTGCGCCGCTGTGGTGGGTGAATAAATTGATTCCATGTAATCCAAGGAGCCTGTTGCAGCCATGCAACAGGCTCCTTTTTGCGGCCTGTATGGGGGATTAACCTCCCACCACCTGCCACACCCCAAGGCCCACCAGCAGCAGGCCGGAGAGGGGGAGGGCATACTGGCCCAATAATTTGCCTGCCACCCGGTCCCCCAATGCCCTGCCCAGAGGAAGGGCGGCCAGGGTGAGTAAGAAATTGGCCAGGGCTGCCCAGCCTGTCCCCACGCCTGCGGCCCCTGCGGCCACCCCCACCCCGGCGTTGTTTACCGCCAGAGCGGCGGCCAGGGCAATCCACCCGGCCAGCCCCACCCCGGCGGCAGGGGTTTCCGCCGGATGGGATGTACCTAAACCGCGCAGCCAGTCCAGCACAAACCACAGCCCGATGCCTGCCAGCACCAGCCCCCCCAGGGCGCCGGCAAAGCCGGTACCCATCCGCACAGCGGCCCCCCGGCCCAGAAGCAACGAGAGCCAGGTAATGAGGGTGGTCAGCCCGGCAATCACCAGGGTGTGGAAAAAAGAGGTACGCACCCCCCGCACGGCCCAGCCCATGGCCAGAATGACGGTATCAAAATTACAGGCGGCGGCAAAGAGTGCTGCCGCCGCCAGCATGGAAAGCCACTCCATAGAGCACCTCCTGTTCTGCCCATTCTATGTGGGGATGGGGCAGAGGGTGCAGGGGTGGCTTTTTTCAAACGGGTGTGCTATACTGGGCCATACCAAATGAAAAAGGAGTAGGGCCTATGGATCATAAGGAAGTATTTCTCCAGATTTTCCGGGACAACATCCGCCGGGAAGGGGCGGACGCTCTGCTGGACTATCTGGAGCACAAGAGCGACTTTTTCACCGCCCCGGCCTCAGCCCGGTTCCACGGCTCCTACGCCGGCGGGCTGTGTGAGCACAGCGTCAATGTGTACCGCTGCCTGGAGGCCTATCTGGAGCGGGAGCGGGTACGGGAGCTGTACGGTCTGGAGTATTCCCCCGAAAGCGTGGCGGTAGTATCTCTCCTTCACGATGTATGTAAAATCGGCTGCTATAAAGGAGGGACCCGCAATGTGAAAGGACCGGACGGCAAATGGCAGAGCGTCCCCACCTTTTATTATGAGGACAATCTGCCCTATGGACATGGGGAAAAGAGTGTGTATATCCTCTCTGCCTATCTCAAGCTGACCCGGGAGGAGGCCATGGCCATCCGCTGGCATATGGGCTTTTCCGGTGACGAGGACAAGCGGCTGGTGGGCCAGGCCTTCCAGCAGTATCCCCTGGCCTTTGCCCTCAGCGTAGCGGACATGGAGGCCACCTATTTCCTGGAGAAAGATGAGGTGTAATCACAGTGTCTAAGCGAGAAAACGATCTGGGCCGGGACCCGGTAGGCAAGCTGCTGCTGCGGCTGGCCCTGCCGTCGGTGCTGGCCCAGCTGGTCAATGCCCTGTACAATATTGTGGACCGGATGTATATCGGGCATATCGAGGGGGTGGGGGATCTGGCCCTCACCGGCCTGGGGGTGTGCTTCCCGGTGCTGATGTTTGTTTCCGCCATTTCCGCTCTGGTGGGTATGGGGGGCGGCTCCCGGGCGGTGGTGCGGATGGGAGAGGGCAAGGAGGAACAGGCCAACGCCATCCTGGGCAACTGTGCCGCCCTGCTCATTGCCCTGTCGGTGGTGGTGACGGCTGCCTTTCTGCTGGTGAAGGAGCCTATGCTCTACCTCTTTGGGGCCACAGAAAACACCATTGTGTATGCCAGCGACTACCTGACCATCTATCTGTGGGGTACCATCTTTGTGGAGCTGTCCCTGGGACTGAATTTCTTTATCACCGCCCAGGGCTTTTCCACCACGTCCATGGCGACGGTACTCATTGGCGCTGTCATCAACATTGTACTGGACCCCATTTTTATCTATGGGATGGGCATGGGTGTCCGTGGGGCCGCCCTTGCCACCATCATTGCCCAGGGCGCTTCTGCGGTATGGGTGCTGCGCTTTCTCACCGGCAAGCGGACCAAGCTCCGGCTGCAAGGGCGGTTTTTCCGCATCAACCCCAAAGTGCTGGCCCCGGTGGTGGCCCTGGGGGTATCCCCCTTCATTATGAACGCCACCGAAAGCCTGGTGAATATCGCCTTCAATGCCTCCCTGAAGGCCGCAGGAGGCGATCCCGCTGTGGGGGCCATGACCATCTGCTCTTCTGTCATGCAGGTGTTTTTCCTGCTGCTCCAGGGCATTGCCCAGGGCGCCCAGCCCATCATCGGCTTTAACTATGGCGCAGGCCAGCTGGAGCGGGTCAAAAAGGCCTTCCGGCTGCTGCTCACCTGCACCCTCTCCTTCAGCTGCGCTGCCTGGGCTGCGCTGGAGCTGTTTCCCCAGGTATTTGTGGCCCTGTTCAATGACAAGCCGGAGCTGGTATCCATTGCGGTGCGCTCTCTCCAGATTTATGCCGCCGGTATGTTCATCCTGGGGATTCAGACCGCCTGCCAGCAGACCTTTGTGGCGTTGGGGCAGGCCAAGGTTTCCCTGTTTCTGGCACTGCTCCGGAAAATTATCCTGCTGATTCCCCTGATTTATCTGCTGCCCCTGGTGCTGCCCCACCGGGTCACCGCCATTTTCCTGGCGGAGCCTGCCGCTGATATCCTGGCGGCCCTCACCACCGGCAGCCTCTTTTTGTGGCGCTTTCCCCGTATTCTGGCCCACCGCAAGCAGGCCCTGGAGGAACATGGACATACCTGAGCAGAAAAAAGGACGCCCGGAGGCGTCCTTTTTCATGGCAGCAGTTCTGCCTGAAGGGTGGAACCGCTGCCGGTAATGGCGTAGCAGGCATATTCCCCATGCTGAAGGGAGGAAGCGGCCAGCGCAGCCTGCACTACGGCCAGATCTTCCGGCACAATCCGCAGGGCCATGCCGCAGCCCAGGGAGATTTCCCGCAGCACCGGCATCACCTGAACGGGGGCCACTTCTTTCAGCACCTTTTGGGCATAGATGGCCCCATAGGTGGAGGCAAAGGAAATGAGGGCGTAATCCATTACAGGGAGATCACCTTGTCCGCCTGCTGCATCCGGCTCACAATGTCATACATATTGCTGACAGTACCCACCTGGAGCTGATCGGCAAGGTGGTAGAAGTTCAGACAGGTGCCGCACACCAGCACCTCCACCCCCGCTTCGGTAAGGGCCTTCAGGTGTTCCGCCACCTGCTGGTCCTGGGTAGGCAGCTTGACGCCTCCATTCATAAAGAGGATGGCCGCCGGCTTGTCCTCCCCCTGGGCCAGGGTGTAGAAAAACATGCGCATCAGATTGGTTCCCAGCTCCCGGTCCCCCTCCCCGATGGTGTCCCGGCCCGCAAAGACCGCCCAACCGGCCCCCGGCGGGGCAATGGGGCTGTTGATGACGGCTTCACAGGCGGGACAGTCCTCCCCTCTGGAAAAGTCCACCGCATAGGCCCCGTCCTCTTCCCGGACGGCAGAGGCAAAGCCCTGGTTGCCTGCCAGCCGTTTCAGGTTTTCCACGGCAGTGGTGTTGTCCACCAGAACGGTAAACTGGGCCATGTCCTGGGAGATGGCGCCTTTAGCCAGAATCACAGGGGTGGGGCAGGCCTTCCCTTTGGCATCAATGATATGGGACACGAAAATTCCTCCTTGCCAATGGCGGTATCATTGGATAAAATGAAACCATAAGATATGCATATTATAGCCGCAGGCAACCCCCTTTGACAAGGCGGCGCCGGCAGAAAAGGAGAGATTTACCATGAAAAGAAGGGTAGCTTCGGCCCTGCTCGCTTTCGCTCTGCTGAGCGCAGCCCTCCCCCATGCAGCGGCCACCACCACCGCCAATGTATCCCGTTACCAAGTGGTGGCCAGCAGCGGACTGGCTACCATTGTGCTGGGCGCCGACGGCAATGCCTACGGTATGGGCCAGTCCTGGGACATTGGCATTTCTACAAAAGCCCATACCTATACCCCCGTCAAGGTGGCAGAGGGGGTGCTGTCGGTGTCCGGGGGCAATTCGGATACCGGCATACTGAAAACCGACCATACCCTGTGGGACACGGCCGGAACCGATCATTTTATTTACCAGGCCAGGGATGTGGCTGCCGCAGGCTCTACCCTCAATGTCGGCTCGGCCTATATCCGGACGGACGGAACGGCAGACCTGAACCTGGACGCCACCTCCATTTACCGGCTGAATCAGAGCTATTTGCAGGATGTTGCGGGTCTTTCCATGGAGCAGCCCGCCTGCGCCCTGCTGAAAACCGACGGTTCCCTGTGGACCTGGGGGAGCAATTCCTGGATGGGATTAGGGTATACCACCCCCAACCTCTATTATTTCACCAAGACCCCGGTCAAAATCCTGGATAACGTCATTGACGTGGAGATGGGAGAGGGCCACTGTGCCGCCATTCAGGCAGACGGCTCCCTGTGGACCTGGGGCAACGGCCGGTATGGGCAGCTCTTTGCCCAGTATCCCACCCATGTGAACCTGGCGTCCAACACCATTACCGACTACTACGACATCCCCCGGAAGGTGGCCGACAACGTGGTGGATGTCAGCCTGGGCTACCGGCACACCGCTGTGCTCAAGGCGGCCGGTTCTCTCTGGATGTGCGGAGACAACAAATTCGGTCAGGTGGGCAGCGGGGCCAACACCAATGATACCAGCGTAACGGTGCCGGTGAAGGTGCTGGACAATGTGGCGGCAGTGGCCTGCGGCACCTATCACACGGTGGCGGTAAAACGGGACGGTACGGTATGGGCCTGGGGCTGGAATCAGACGGGCGCTCTGGGTATTGGCATGAACGGAGGCAATGTAACCCTTCACCGGGTCAACTGCCAGGACGTGCCCAAGCAGGTACCCGGGCTGAAGGCGGCGGTACCTCAGCCGGTGGCCCTGTCCATCCCTGCCAACACCGCCTTTGCCTCCACCCAGACGGTTCTGGTGGACGGCAAGCCGGTGGAGTTCCAGGCCTATGCCCTGAAAGACGCCCATGGAAACCCCACCAACTATGTGCGGCTGCGGGATGTGGCCGATGCCCTCAACGGCACCCAGGCCCAGTTCGGGGTGGGCTGGGACGGCCGGGTATCCATCACCACCGGAACGGCCTACCGTCCCAACGGCTCTGAGTGGTCTACCCCCTTCTACGGCAACCGGACCTACACCAAACCGTCGGGCGCCACCTGGGTGGACGGAGGGGCCGCCCATCTGGACGCCATTTTCCTGACGGATGACCAGGGAAATGGATATACCTATTACAAGCTGCGGGATTTGGGCCAAACCCTTGGCTTCAATGTGCGCTGGGTGGACGGCCAGGGCATCTCCCTTGAGACCGACCGGCCCTATACCGGGGTCTGACCCGGCGGGAAAATATGAAGAATTCTTAAACTTCCCGCAAAAGCCCCCCTTTGGCTTTTTTGCGGGGGAACTTCGTGCTATACTTGGGGCGGAGGGCAGAGGCCCTCCGCCCTTGTATGTCTGAATGGAAAGGAGGTGGGCGGATATGGAATTGCTCACCGGCTGGCTGACAGGCAACCAACTGCTGTGTGCCTGGTTTACCTCCATTGTGCGCTTTGTGTTTCCTGTGCTGGCCCTGCTCATTCTGATCCGCACCATTCGCTCCCTGCTGACGGTACCCTGCCTGCCTGAGGTATGGGCCTATCTCACCCTGCCCAACGGGGCCAACCAGCCCCTGACCCACTGGGAAAACATTCTGGGCCGGGGGGGCAGCTGCGACGTGGTGCTCAACTATCCGGTGGTGTCCCGGCAGCACGCCGCCCTTATCCGGCGGGAGGATGACACCTGGACGGCCTATGACCTGGACTCCAAAGGGGGCGTTACCGTCAACGGCAAGCCGGTGGAGGGGGCTACTCCGGTAAAGTACGGGGACGTGGTGGCCCTGGGCGGCGTGGAGACAGTGCTGCTCCCCCTCTCTCCCGAGGAAAAAGCCAAGCGGCGGCACAGCCGCCGGCAATCCCGCCCGGTTTCCCCCTGGCTGGGGCTGATACTGCTGACGGTGTTCCAGGTGCTCACCGCCATCCAGCTCATCATCAGTGAGGGGACGGAGGCCTCCCCCATGATTCCCTTTACCTTCCTCTGTCTGACGGGGGTGATGTGGCTCTATTTTCTGCTGCTGCGCGCCCTGCGGCGGGTGGGCTTTGAGATGGAGACCATTGCCTTTTTCCTGTCCACCCTCTCTCTGTCCATCACCTGCTCCTCCAATACCGATGCCCTCTTCAAGCAGTTTATATGTGTGGTGCTGGGGCTGCTGCTCTTTTTGCTGCTGGGGGTTTTTCTGCGGCAGCTGGACCGGGTGCAGAAAATCCGCTGGCTGATGGCAGGGGCGGCCATGGGCCTGCTGGGTCTGACCCTGGTGCTGGCTCAGGTGGGTCTGACCGAGAGCAAGTATGGCGCCGCCAACTGGCTGACCATTGCGGGCGTGTCCATCCAGCCCTCGGAACTGGCAAAAATCTGCTATATTTTTGCGGGGGCGGCCACCCTGGAGCGGCTGTTCCACAAGCGCAACCTGGGGCTGTTCTTTGTGCTCACCGGCGTCAGCCTGGGGTGCCTGGCCCTTATGAGCGATTTTGGTACGGCGGCCATCTTCTTTATCACCTTTTTGGTGATTGCCTATCTGCGGTCGGGGGACTGGGCCACCCTGGCCCTCATCTGCGGCGGCGGCGTCTTTGCCGTCCTGACCATGCTTTCGGTCAAGCCCGATTGCCTCGGCCGCGTGGCCCCCTGGCGCCAGGCCTGGCAGAGCGCCTCGGTGGGCAGCGGCTACCAGCGGACCCGCACCATGTCGGCAGCCGCCTCCGGCGGCCTGGTGGGGGTAGGGCCGGGAGAGGGCTGGCTCCACCGGGTGGCCGCCGCCGACACCGATCTGGTGTTTGGCATGCTGTGTGAAGAGTGGGGGCTGATTATTGCCATGCTGGCGGTGCTGTCCATTGTGACGCTGGCGGTCTTTGCCGTCCGGGCCTGCCGGGCGGGCCGCTCCACCTTCTATATCATTGCGGCCTGTGCCGCCACCTCCATGATGGTGTTCCAGACCTGCCTGAACGTATTCGGAGCGGTGGACATTCTCCCCCTCACCGGCGTGACCTTCCCCTTTGTGTCCAACGGCGGCACCGCCATGATGGCCTCCTGGGGCCTGCTGGCCTACCTGAAGGCCACCGATACCCGGCAAAATGCCAGCTTTGCCATCCGGCTGCCCTCCCGCAAGGAGGACCGGAGCAATGCCCAGCTGGCCATGAAATATCAGGATGAATGGGAGGACGGCTATGAAGAAGATTGAACGGCGGGCCTTCCTCTGTCTCATCCTGGCGGGGGCCTTGATCTTGGGGCTGGGAGTCTATGTGGTGCGCTATGTGCTCTACGGCAGCCGCTGGGCCTCCTTTGCCGCCAACCGCCATCTGTACAACAGCCAGGGCCAGCTGTCGGTAGGCCGGGTGCTGGACCGGGACGGAGATGTGCTGTCCTGGGCCGATGAGGAGGGTACCCGGCACTACTATGAAAATGCCATTGTCCGCACGGCAACCCTCCACGCCGTGGGGGATGCCCAGGGCAAAATCGGCACCGGCGCCCTCACCGCCTTTGCCGGACAGCTCTCCGGCTATAACCTGTTTACCGGGGCCTATTCCCCCCTGGGCAACGGCAATGATCTCTACCTCACCATTGACGCCCGGCTCAATTATATGGCCTACCAGGCTCTGAACGGCCGCAAGGGGGCGGTAGGGGTGTACAACTACAAGACGGGGGAGATTCTGTGTATGATGTCCTCCCCTTCCTATGATCCGTTGAACCCGCCGGAGGACGCCGACACCAACCCGGCCTATGACGGCGTGTATCTGAACCGGTTTTTGTCGGGCACCTTCCCGCCGGGGTCGGTGTTCAAAACGGTGACATTGGCCGGGGCCATTGAGAACATCCCCGACCTGTTCAGCCGCACATGGACCTGTACCGGCTCCACCACGGTGGGAGGGGAGGCCATCACCTGCCCCTATGCCCATGGGGAGCTGGATATCTATGGCGCACTGGCCTCCTCCTGCAACGGGGTCTTTGCCCAGCTGGCGGCAGAGCTGGGGCCGGAACAGATGACCCGCTATACCCAGCAGGCCGGGCTGACCTCCTCCTACAGCGTCAGCGGTCTGACCTCTGCAGCTGGAAAGTTCGACTTTTCCGGCTCTACAGGCCAGCTGGGGTGGGCCGGTGTGGGCCAGTACAACGATCTGGCCAACCCCTGCGCCATTATGGTATATATGGGGGCCATTGCCCAGGGAGGCAAAGCAGCGGTACCCCGGCTCATTCTCAAGACGGAACATCCCCTTCGCCTGCCCTCCCTCCCCCAGTGGTCCAGCCAGACCGGCACATTGATTGAGAGCACCACTGCCGCCGCCATGGCGGATATGATGTACCGCAATGTGCTGGATACCTATGGGGCAGGCCGCTTCCCCAATATGGATATCTGCGCCAAAAGCGGCACCGCAGAGGTGGGGGGCGGCAATTCTCCCCACGCCTGGTTTGCCGGCTTTCTGCGCAATCCCGATGCCCCCTATGCCTTTGTGGTGCTGGTGGAAAACGGGGGCTCGGGGGCTGACGTGGCAGGCTCGGTGGCTGCCACCGTGCTGGATGGCCTGGTCAACGGCTACTGATTGGCAGAGGGCGCAATGAATATCACCGGCACCCCCTGGCGGCGGGCATAGTCCACCGTGTAGGCGGTACCGCCGGTGGAGCGGGTGCAGTAGGCCACGCACACCCCGCTGTGGTCCACCAGGTGCCGGTTGCGTTTGTGCATACAGCCGGGGGTATACCGGTCGGAGGTATACACCACCTTGTGGGCGGCCTGCTTGATGCGCTCATATTCGTCCATGTCCGCCTGCGTCCATCCCCTGGTCTGGTCCATGCAGGGCAGCACCAGGATCAGCCGGATGTGGGGGTACTTCTGTCCCAGGGCCAATACCGTCCGGGCAGCCAGGGTGTCAAAGCCCAGCGCCCCGCCGCAGCCGAAATATACAACCCCATGGGCAATGAGGTTTTCCACGGTTTCCACCAGGTTTTCCACAATCCAATCCCTGTCTGTGGATAAAATGTGCCGGTGTCCGGTAAAGCAACAGGTTTTTTTCCGTCTTTCCACGACAAATTCCCCCTTTTTTCAACAGTATAGGGGGTGGTATGTGCGAACTCTGTCGAAAAAAGGGGGGGCGCTATGATTTTTCCGGGCAAACCGTTTACAAGGGGAACAGACCGTGATAGAATAACTTACTTCACAAGGGGAGGGGATTGGATGAAGGACTATCCCTTTTTTGCCTACCTGTCCCGGATGCGGTATATCCGCCGCTGGGGACTGATGCGGAATACCTTTCAGGAGAACGTGCAGGAGCACTCCCATATGGTGGCCGTGCTGGCCCATGCCCTGGCGGTCATCCGGCGGGATGTGTTCGGCCGGCCGGCCGACCCCGGCCAGGCTGCCGCCGCCGCCCTCTACCACGATGCCCCGGAGATTCTCACCGGCGATCTGCCCACACCCATCAAATATTATGACGGGGAAATCCGGCGGGCCTATCAAAAGGTGGAGGCCTGTTCTGCCCAAAAGCTGCTGGACACCCTGCCGGAGCAGCTGCGCCCCGCCTTTGCGCCCCTGCTGGGAGAGGCCGCTGACCCGTCGCTGCGTATACTGGTGAAGGCGGCGGATAAGCTGTCTGCCTATATCAAGTGCGTGGAGGAGCTGAAAGCGGGCAACCATGAATTCGGGCAGGCCGCCCGGCAGACGCTGGAGGCGCTGAAGGGCTATGGCCTGCCTGAGGTGGACTATTTTATGGAACACTTTCTCCCTGCGTTCAGCCCGACCCTGGATGAGATGGGACAATTACAAAAAGTAAAGGAGTTTTGACCATGAGAGCCATTGTCACCGTTTTGGGCAAGGACCGGGTGGGCATTATGTCCGCCGTGTGTTCCCTGCTGGCCCAGCATAACGTCAACATTCTGGACATCAGCCAGACCATTTTGCAGGACTACTTTACCATGGTCATGCTGGTGGATACCGCGCGGTGCGATCTGCCCTTTGCCGATCTGGCCGCTCTGCTGGCCCAGGAGGGGGAGCAGCGGGATCTGTCCATCCGGGCCCAGCGGGAGGATATCTTCAACGCCATGCACAGAATTTAAAGAAATGCGGAGGGGCGCAGAGCCGCCGCAGCAGCATGACAGAGAAGTGCAGAGCGTCAGAGAATAGGAGTACATTATCACATGATTAACACCAATGAGATTTTGGATACCATACATATGATAGACCAGCAGCATCTGGATGTGCGTACCATTACTATGGGCATTTCCCTGCTGGACTGCGCCGATTCCGACGCCGGGGTGGCCTGCCGGAAGATTTACGACAAGATCACCCGCCGGGCAGAGCATCTGGTGGCCACCGGAGAGGCCATCGAGCGGGAGTTTGGCATTCCCATTGTCAACAAGCGCATTTCCGTCACTCCCATGGCCCTGGTGGCCGGCTCCTCCCAGGCGGAAAACTATGTACCCTTTGCGGTGGCCCTGGACAACGCCGCCAAGGCCACCGGAGTCAACTTCATCGGCGGCTTTTCCGCACTGGTGCAGAAGGGCGCCACCAAGGCTGACCGCAAGCTCATTGCCTCCATCCCGGAGGCTCTGGCCCGTACGGAGCTGGTGTGTTCCTCGGTCAATGTGGGCTCCACCAAGGCGGGCATCAATATGAACGCCGTGGGAACCATGGGCCGTATCATCAAGGAGACAGCAGAGCTTACCGCCGAACAGGGCGGCTTTGGCTGTGCCAAGCTGGTGGTGTTCTGCAA
>CALWOK010000042.1 GCA_944383125.1 uncultured Flavonifractor sp. | reverse complement strand
ACCGCCCGGAGGGCCAGAGTGTAGTCGTAGGTCCGGCCGTCACCCATGACGCCTACAGAGCGGGTGTTGGTGAGCACCGCAAAATACTGGTTGATATTCTTATCCTCACCGGCGGCAGCGATCTCTTCCCGGTAGATGGCATCGGCATCCCGGAGGGTATCCAGCTTCTCCTTGGTCAGGTCACCAATGACACGGATGGCCAGACCGGGGCCGGGGAAGGGCTGGCGCATAACCAGATACTCCGGCAGACCCAGCTCCCGGCCCAGCTGCCGCACCTCGTCCTTGAACAGCAGCCGCAGAGGTTCAATGATCTCCTTAAAGTCCACATAGTCAGGCAGGCCGCCTACGTTATGGTGGCTCTTGATAACGGCGGCGTCACCGGCACCCGACTCAATAACATCGGGATAGATGGTACCCTGCACCAGGTAGTCCACCCGTCCGATCTTCTTGGCCTCTTCCTCAAAGACACGGATAAACTCTTCGCCGATAATTTTGCGCTTGCGCTCCGGTTCTTCGATGCCGGCAAGCTTCTCCAGGAAACGTGCTTCGGCATCCACCCGGATAAAGTTGATATCCCAGGGGGAAAAGGCGGCTTCCACCTCGTCTCCCTCGTTTTTACGCATAAGTCCATGGTCCACAAATACACAGGTCAGCTGATTCCCCACTGCTTCGGCCAGCAGGGCAGCGGCAACGGAGGAGTCCACGCCCCCGGACAGGGCCAGCAACACCTTGCCGTTTCCCATCTTTTCCCGGATATCATGGATGGCGGTATTCTTGTAGTCCCCCATGGTCCAGTCGCCGGTGGCGCCGCAGACCTCATACAGGAAGTTGCGGATCATGTCCACACCGTGCTGGGTATGGTTCACTTCGGGGTGATACTGTACGCCGTAGAAGCCACGGGCCTCATCAGCAATGGCCACATTGGGGCAGGCATCGGTATGGGCTGTCAGGGCAAAGCCCTCGGGTACCTTAGCCATATAGTCCCCGTGGCTCATCCAGGAGATTCCCTGCTCCGGTAAGCCCTTGAAGAGCTTACAGCTGGTATCATAATAAGTCTCCGTCTTGCCGTACTCCCGGGCGGTATCCTCCTGGGCGGCTGTTACCTGACCGCCCAGCGTATGGGCCATCAGCTGACAGCCGTAGCAGATCCCCAGTACAGGCACACCCAGCTGGAACAATGCAGGGTCCACCTTGGGAGCTTTCTCGTCATACACGCTGTTGGGACCGCCGGTGAAGATAAAGCCGATGGGCTCCATGGCCTTCAGCTGCTCCAGAGGGGTGGTAAAGGGCTTGACCTCGCAGTACACTCCACATTCACGCACCCGACGGGCAATGAGCTGGTTGTACTGGCCGCCAAAGTCCAATACGATTACGGTTTGATGGGACATGTATCTTCCTTCTTTCTCTTAAAAATTCAGTGGGTAAAAGCACATATTTTCTTTCAGAATAGCATATTTTCTGTGGCTGTGCAAGGGCCGGAAGGGATAGCCGGGAGATTACTGCATGTTTGCAAAGCGCTCCACTGCCTTGGTAAAGCGCTCAATGGTTTTGTCGGCGTCCCCATGCTCCAGGCCGTCCCGGACACAGTGGCGGATATGTCCCTCCAGCACCACCTGCCCCACTTTGTTCAAGGCCGACTTGGCCGCATGGATCTGGGACAGCACGTCTTCACAGGGAATATCCTCATCCACCATGCGGTCGATGGCCTGTACCTGACCAATGATCTTTTTCAATCTGCGGTGCAGATTGTCGGCGTCCATACACTGTTTCATTGTACCACCTCCATACCGCCGGGGGTATAGATACATCATACTGTGGACTGGGCCGCCCGTCAAGGGAATTGATCGTCCATTCAGACAAAAAATGGCTGGAAAACAGAAGAGAACACGGAGAAACAAGGGAAAACCTTTCGGTTTTTTGTGTGCTTTGACGAATGAATAAATATTGCTTTCATTTGAATATAGTGTATAATAGAAAATACATACATGTAGGAACGCAATGAGGATAGCGTGAAACTGACATGAATAGGAGAGAATACATCATGAAGAACCTGAAGAAACTGTCTCTGATGGGCCTGACTGCCGCTCTGTCTGTGGGCCTGCTGGCCGGCTGCGGCGGCAACAGCGGTACTGCCACCACCCCTGAGCAGACCAGCCAGACGCCCGCCGCCCAGACCAGTGAGACCCCTGCTGCTTCCGCTGAGTTTACCACCGTGGAAGAGGGCAAGCTCATTGTGAGCACCAATGCCGCCTTCCCTCCCTATGAGATGACCACCGACAACGGCGGCTATGAGGGGATTGACGTGGAGATTGCCGAGGCCATTGCCAAGGAGCTGGGCCTGGAACTTCAGATTGACGACATGGGCTTTGACGCCGCCCTGGAGGCTGCTCAGAGCGGCATGAGCGACATGGTTATGGCGGGTGTTACCGTCAACGAGGACCGGCTGGCTGTTATGGACTTCTCCAACAGCTATGCCACCGGCGTACAGGTTATCATTGTCAAGGAGGGTTCCGACGTTACACTGGATACCCTGGGCGAGCAGCTTATCGGCGTACAGGATGCTACCACCGGCTGGCAGTACTGCACGGATGACTTTGGCTCTGACCATGTGGCCGCTTTTGACAACGGCATCACCGCTGTGCAGGCCCTGATGAACGACCAGGTGGACTGCGTGGTCATTGACCAGGGTCCCGCCCAGTCCTTTGTGGCTCAGAATCCCGGCCTGGTGATTCTGGATACCGAGTACACCGTAGAGGATTATGCCATCGGCGTGAAGAAGGGCAACACCGCTCTGCTGAACGCCATCAACGGTGCGCTGGAGAAGCTGACTGAGGACGGCACCATTCAGACTATCATTGATTCTTACATCACTGCAGAGTAAGCGCAGTTATATGATCCGCAAAAAAGGACGGCTTGAGCCGCCCTTTTTTGCCATGAACAGGAACAGACAGAACAACAGAAAGGGGAAGAGACATGGACCCATTGCAAGCCTATGAGACCTGGAAAGCCTTGATGGTATCGGGCGACACCCTGGCCTGGTGGCAGGAATTTTACGTCAAGTTTTATCAAGCCTTTCTTCTGGAAGATCGCTGGATGCAGTATTTGGACGGGGTGGGTACCACTTTGCTTGCCACGGCCCTGGCCCTGCTGATGGGCGTGATCTTAGGCGTGGTGGTGGCCGTGGTGCGGGCAGCCCACGACCAGCAGCGACCTGGAAAGCGGAAGAACCCTGTTCTGGGGCTGTTTAACGCCATATTCAAGGTGTATGTGGCTGTCATTCGGGGGACACCCATGATGCTCCAGCTGTTGATCTGGGCCTTTGTGGTGTTCAAAAGCCGCCAGTATACCATGGTAGGCATCTTTGGCCTGGGTATCAACTCAGGCGCCTATGTGTCCGAAATCATCCGGGGCGGTCTGATGGCAGTGGACGGAGGCCAGATGGAGGCAGGGCGTTCCCTGGGCCTCAATTATCTGGACACCATGCGCTTTATTGTGATTCCCCAGGCATTCAAGGCCATTCTCCCTGCCATGGGCAATGAGTTTATCATCCTGCTGAAGGATACCTCTCTGCTGTCGGTCATCAGTGGTCAGGAGCTGCTGTACTTTGCCCAGGCCATTGGTACCCGCAACTATGAGCAGATGTTCCCCCTGGTGGGGGCCGCTTGCATCTATCTGGTGCTGGTGCTCATCTTTACCTGCCTGCTGGGCAAGCTGGAAAGGAGGCTGCGTCGAAGTGATCGACGTTAAAAACCTGTCTCAATCCTTTGGACATCAGCTGGTACTGGACAACATCTCCGAGCATATTTACCCCGGGGAAAAAGTGGTTATCATTGGTCCCTCCGGTTCCGGTAAATCTACCTTCCTGCGCTGCCTCAACCTGCTGGAAACGCCCACCTCCGGTACCATCACCTTTGAGGGGACCGAGATTACAGATCCCAAGTGTGACATTGACAAAATCCGTCAGCATATGGGGATGGTATTCCAGCACTTCAATCTCTTCCCCAACATGACCATCCGGAAAAATATCACCCTGGCCCCGGTGCGTACCGGCCTGATGAAGCTGGAAGAGGCCAACGATGTGGCCACCACCCTGCTGCGGCGGGTGGGTCTGGAGGAAAAGGCGGACGCCTATCCCGCTCAGCTCTCCGGCGGTCAGAAGCAGCGCATTGCCATTGTACGGGCGCTGGCCATGAAACCCAAGGTAATGCTCTTTGATGAACCCACTTCCGCCCTGGACCCGGAAATGGTAGGCGAGGTGCTGGAGGTCATGAAGGAGCTGGCCGAGGAAGGGATGACCATGGCGGTAGTCACCCATGAGATGGGCTTTGCCCGTGAGGTGGGCAGCCGGGTACTCTTTATGGACGGAGGACATATCCTGGAGCAAAATGAGCCTCACGCCTTCTTTGCCAATCCCAAGGAACCCCGTACCATTGAATTTTTGTCCAAGGTTCTGTGATGATATCAGGCCCTGTTGCTGTTGGCAGCAACAGGGCCTGACGCTTGCAACAACCGGATTCCTCTATCCCTCCACAGGCCTGCCGCAAAACAGGGTCGGCTACCGTTGAGGATGCCTCCATTACGGCCCACTTCGTTTACGACAGCGTGCAGGAACCAATTTGCGAAAAACTGTGGACACTACCCGGAAGACCCCATACCCGAATAGAGGGACAGAACAGCCCGTCGTAACCCTGTCCCTCTTCTCAAACAGAGCTTATTCTTGCAGGATACGGAAGGCCATATCGTGACCGTAGATCAAACGAGAGCGGTGGCGAAAGAAAATGCGACCGGATACCGTGGCGGACAGCTGCTCCAGCACTGCGCCGGTGCAGGGGTCCTGGATGTGAGCCAGCAAATCTCCCGCCTCTACCTTCGTCCCCAGGGAAAGCCGGTGGACCAGCAGACCGCCCGCTGTAGAGAGAATGTTGTGCAGACTGTCCTCGTGGTACACCTTCGTCTGTTCTCCCGCTCTCTCTACCGGGGGGCAAAATCCCTTGGACGCCAGAAACCGCAGAATGGCCTCCACGCCTTGTGCCGCAGCGGCCGGGTCCAGATCGTCGGTCTGGCTGGCATAGAGGGAAAAGGCCTGGGTATTCCAAATCTGCCAGTTGTAGTTCAGGGTGGTGGTGTCATAGGGGCGGGGTTTGTGCAGCAGGGTATAGGGCAGGCCGAACCCTTCCGCCTCCTCCGGGCGGTGGTAGCCAGTCTCCA
>CALWOK010000041.1 GCA_944383125.1 uncultured Flavonifractor sp. | reverse complement strand
GCTGGAACATGGACCTGATCACCTTTGCAGGCTCGGTGGGCAACAACACCACCGGCGGCTCGGTAGGCGGTCTGGCCGAAACCCGGGACGGCTATGTGATGGCCTTCAACTATGACGGCCAGGGGGGGGCCGGGGAGACCGGACGGTGTACTTCCAGTACATGGACAAAGCCTCCGGAACAGGCAAGCAGTACAAGGTAAACAACTCGGCCGGCAGCACCACTCCGGTTCTGGCCCCCACCGGGCTGGACGGCGGCTACCTGCTGTGGAACGGCAAGAGCGGCTATACCATGGATGACACCCTGCACTATATCCCCTATACCGCCAGCGGCGTACCTGAAACGCCCCAAACAGCCACCGCCCCTCTCTCCGACTGCCAGCCCATCCCCTATGAGGACGGTGTGGTGTGGTATGTGACAGAAAACTCGGTTCCCACCTTCTATGTGCTGGATGACAGCGGCGTTGCCAGCTACCCCGTGGACGGCGGCAGTCAACCGGAGCCTACACCCACTCCCACACCTGCTTCTACTCCAACTGCTACACCTACTCCTATTTCCACCCCTAAACCTACTTCTACCCCTAAACCTACTTCCACTCCTACCCCAACTCCAACGCCCACACCTACACCTACACCCACTCCGACTCCAACCCCGACCCCCACTCCTACCGGCAAAATCACCTTTGACACTCTGGCGGCAGGCAACCATACCGTCACCATAGGTGCAGCTGTGCTGACCGACGGCACCCTGGTGGGATGGGGCGGCGCTCTGGATGACTGGAACCAGGGCATCACCACGCTGGGTACCGGCTTTGTGGCGGTGACCCGCAGCGGCCCTTGCGACTACTATGCCCTCAAGTCCGACGGAACCCTATGGGCCTGGAGCCACGGCAAATTTGCCACCTATTCTGACACCCTGACCCAAATTGCTTCCAATGTGAAGCAGATTGACGGACATCTCATACTAAAAAACGACGGCACTGTGTGGGATGATATGCCGGTGGATGGCATGACACAGGAGCGTGACGGCTGCTTCTATAAAGTCATGGACAACGTGAAGCAGGTACACTGCGGTCCGGCCAATCTGGCCATCACCCATGACGGAACGCTATATAGCTGGGGTAATTATTATATAGAAGACGGCCTGCTGGGACGGGTGACCCAGGGCAGTCTGTCCCATTTGCCCGGCAAGGTGATGGATCGGGTGGCGGATGTGTCCGGCAACCAGATTCTGCGGACCGACGGTACCCTGTGGACCTGGGGTGACGAGGAGTTTGGTCAGCTGGGCAACGGGGAATCCGGTCCCTCCCCCTACGGCCTGCCCGGCAAAATTATGGATAATGTGGTCCGCATCTGGGGAGATGGGAGCTACATGACCGGGATCAATTATGCCATGACCGCCGACGGTACCTTGTACAGCTGGGGCTATAACGGCTGGAGCTCCTTAGGTTATGAGGGCGGTAACCAGGAGTATATATCCAGTCCCTACGCCGGCTCCCACCCCCTTCCCTACCAGGATGTTCCCCGTCAGGCGGAGATCGGCCGGGTGGTTGATCTCATTCCCGACAGTACCTCCGTTTTGTTCCTCAAATCTGACGGCTCCCTGTGGGGCCTGGGCGCCAACAGCGGCCAGGAACTGAATCTGGGTCAGGGGATAGACGGCACCACAACCCCGGTGAAGGTGCTGGACAAGGTTGCCATCCCTGGTTATACGGCATCCCACTCCAGTTCCCTTCCCAATACAGAAACCTCCTTTACCGATGTACCCGCCAATGCATGGTACGCCCAGTACACCAAAACAGCAGCTGAAGCCGGCCTGATGAATGGCACCGGCGGCGGCAAGTTCAGCCCTGGAAATACCCTCAGTGTGGCCCAGGTTGTAACATTGGCCGCCCGGCTCCACGCCCAGGAACAGGGAGAGAGCATCCCCACCGTCAGCGGTGCCTGGTATCAGGGGGCCTATCAGTACTGCATCAGCCAGGGCCTGTTTACCTCCTCCCAGGTTCCTCTCTCCACCATGGGACAGGCCGCCACCCGTTTCCAGATGGTAGAACTGCTGAACCGGGCTGTACCGGACAGCTGGACACGGGGTACCAAACCCATTTCCGACGGCGATATCCCCGATCTGCGGGAGTCTGCCCCCTACGGCGACGTGGTATACCAGTGGTACCGGGCAGGCATTATCCAGGGAGATGGCGCCCACCGCTTCAACGGCGCCACCCCAATTACCCGGGCCGAAACGGCAGCCATTCTGTGCCGCCTGGCCCATCTGACGCCAAGGGTGTGAGAAGATTGGAACAATGATCTCATTTTACCAGTGGCTGCACCGGCTGCTGCTGGAGCAAGCAGACCATCCATTGCCCCTCAATCTGAAAAAGACACTTGCTGCACCATTAGAGCAAGCAAAAAGGTGTTGACAGCGTCGGAAAAAGGTTCTACCCTATAGCCAACAGAAAACCGACTTGGGGGGATTTGTTGTGGCGGGTGTATCCATGGTGTCCATCATTCAAAGCTGCCGCTCAGGGGACCGGCAAGCCCAGGAAGCCCTGATTGCCGCCGCCCTGAATATCCCGGAGGGTACCGTCAAAAGCCGCCTGAACTACGCCCGGCGGGCCATCAAGGAGGGCGTGGAGCGCTTTGCCGCTCAGGGGGTCAGACGGTACGGCCTGCCTCCCCTGCCCTTTCTGGTCTATTTTCTCCGAAAGGACGCCCTACAGAGCCATCTGAGCGGCCATCGGGCAGAGGCACTGAGCCGGTCAGTGTTGACCGCCGGTGGGGCGGCAGCGCAGGAGGACCGCTTTGGGTAAACGTGCCGGCCCACAATATGAGTGACACCATTTCCTTTCAGGTGACAGTCCAATAAAACAGCAAGCGGGTCAGGCACATTGCCTGACCCGCTTGCTGCTGCGTGATCTGGAACACACGTTAATACTTGCTTTCGCTGAAACCGGCAGACCCACCCGACTCTGTCCATGGGGCAGGGGCAGACCGTTCGGCAGAAGAAACGGCGCTCTCCTTCTCGGAGGTATGACCGGTCTGGGAAATGGGGGTATCCTCATATACGTCAAACTGGAACTGGCTCAGCATATCTTTGAGGAACCCGGCCTGTTCGGACAGCTCCTGGCTGGCGGCGGCGCTCTCCTCTGCGGTGGCCGAGTTGGTCTGTACCACACCGGAAACCTGCTCCATACCGGCGGTGATTTCCTCAATGGCTGCCGACTGGGTGGCAGATGCCTGGGCAATCCCCTGGAAGGTTTCGGTGATATGCTGGGCTGCCGCCACCACCTGTTCCATAAATTGAGCGGTCTCTTCCATGCTTATGGTACCTGCCTCCACAGCAGACAGGGAGGTGGCAATCAAGGTGGTGGTATCTTTGGATGCCTCCGCCGTTTTAGAGGCCAGGGAGCGCACCTCATCGGCCACCACCGCAAAGCCTTTGCCGGCTTCTCCCGCTCGGGCAGCCTCAACGGCGGCATTCAGAGCCAGAATATTGGTCTGGAAGGCAATGTCCTCAATGGTCTTGATGATCTGGCTGATCTGGTTGGAGCTGCTGCGCACCTGGCTCATCAGCTCCAGGCTGTGGCTCATCTTCCGGCCGCACTCTGCAATGTCTCCGTTGACCTGAGTGGCGCCCTGGTCGGCCTGTTCGGCCATCCGGGCGTTTTTCTTGACTACGTCAGATACTTCGCTGATGCGTGCTCCCAGCTCTTCCATGAAGGATGCCTGCTCTGTGGCGCCCTGGGCCTGGGCCTGGGCGCCGATGGACACCTGCTCCGCCCCGCCGGCTACCTGTTCGGAGGCCTGATGAATCCCCTGCATCAGCTTGGTCAGCCGGTCGGTAAAGGCGGCGATGGCCTGTTGAATGGGGGTAAAATCTCCCTGGTACTGAATCTGGGTTCTGGCGTTGAGATCCCCCTGGCTCAGCTGTTCCATCACCCGGTCCACATCCTGGACATAGGCGTACAGGTTGGCAACACAGGTGCGCATGGACTCTGCCATCTCGCCTACCTCATCCTGACTGTGATGGGTGACAGAGATATGCAGATTACCCTGGCTCATATCCCGCAGCCCCTGGTTGAGCTGGGTGAGGGGGCGCAGCTTGCGCTTGATGAGCTGCCACAGGAAGAGGGCCACTATGACGGTGGCAGACAGCAGCAGGGAGAGCAGCACCAGCACCGA
>CALWOK010000040.1 GCA_944383125.1 uncultured Flavonifractor sp. | reverse complement strand
CTTCCACAATGACGCTGTGCTGCGGGCCTTTGAGCTGGAGCTGGGCCGCAACGTGACCCGGCCCACCATTTCCGGCATCATGGGGGCGTTTGGCGCCGCCCTGTATGCCCGGGATCTCCACTTGGAGCACAGTACCCTGCTGACGGCAGAGGATTTGACCTCCTTTTCCCACACTGCCAAGCCTGCCACCTGCAAGCTGTGTACCAACCACTGTTCCCTCACCATCAATACCTTTGACGGCGGGCGGAAATTCATTTCGGGCAACCGCTGCTCCCGGCCCCTGGGGAAAGAGCGGGTGGAAAATCCCGACCTGATGCACTATAAGTACAACCGGCTCCGGGCTTTGGAGGGCAAGGGGGCGGGCAATGGCGTCCGGGGGAAGATTGGTATTCCCTTTGGCCTGAATATGTACGAAAACCTGCCCTTCTGGTTTGAATTTTTTACTCGCCTGAACTTTGAGGTGGTGCTCTCCCCGGAATCCTCCCGCAAGCTCTACCTGAAGGGACAGCACACCATCCCCTCGGATACGGTGTGCTATCCCGCCAAGCTGCTCCACGGCCATGTGGAGGCGCTGGTGGAGGCGGGGGTGGATGCCATCTGGTATCCCTGTATGTCCTACAACAATGACGAAGGCATCGGAGACAACCATTACAACTGCCCGGTGGTAGCCTATTATCCCGAGCTGCTGGCCGCCAACGTGCCTCAGCTGAAGCAGACCAAATTCCTCAACCCCTATGTGGGCCTGTGGCGCCACAAGGATTTCGGCAAGCGGATTGCCAAAATTATGGGGGACGCCTTCCATATTCCCAGACGGGAGGTGGAGGCGGCTGCCAAGGCGGCCTATACCGCCTACGAAACCTATCTCCACGATGTGCGGGAGACCGGAAAGCGGTATGTGGAGTACGCCCGAAAGCACCAGATGCCCATCATTGTGGTCTGCGGACGGCCCTATCATATCGACCCGGAGATCAACCATGGCATCAATGACCTGATCACCTCCTTTGGCTTTGTACTGGTGACCGAAGATGCCCTCAGCTATCTGGAGGGGTATGCCCCCCGGAAGGTGCTGAACCAGTGGACCTTCCAGTCCCGGATGTACAACGCCGCCCGCTATGTGTGTACCCAGCCCGACATGCAGGTGGTGCAGCTGGTGAGTTTTGGCTGTGGTACCGACGCCATTACCACCGATGAGCTGCGGGATATTCTGGAGAACGGCGGAAAGCTGTATACCCAGCTGAAGATTGACGATATCAGCAATCTGGGCGCTGTTACCATCCGGGTGCGCTCCCTGATGGCCGCGATGGATGCCCGCAAAGGGGTAGAGAAAGAACCTGTAAAGGCGTGAACCGAAAGGAACTGTTTCCAATGGCACAACTGATTTATGACAAGACCGGCCGTCTCCTCTGTACCAAGGAGATGAAGGAGGAATATACCATCCTGTTTCCCACCATGCTGCCGGTACACTTTGGGCTGGTGGCCCGTATTCTGCAATCTGAGGGCTATAAGCTGGAAATGCTCACCACAAACCACCGGAACATTGTGGATGAGGGCTTGAAGTATGTCCATAACGATACCTGCTATCCCGCCCTGCTGGTGATCGGTCAGCTGATCGACGCCGTCAAGAGCGGCAAGTATGATCCCCATAAGGTGGCCCTTCTCATCACCCAGACCGGCGGCGGGTGCCGGGCCTCCAATTATATCCACCTGCTGCGCAAGGCGCTGGTCAAAGCGGGGCTGGAGTTTATTCCCGTCATTTCTCTTAACCTGTCCGGCCTGGAGAAGAACCCCGGCTTCAAGCTCAATCTGGAGATCATCCGCAAGGCTATTTTTGCCCTGGTATATGGGGATATCATTGTCCAGTCCGCCAACCAGGTGCGGCCCTATGAGGTGGAAGCCGGTCAGACCGACCGCACCATCGAACGGGTGGAAACCCACCTGCTGCATGAAATGGCCAAGGGCAAAGGGCTGTCCTTCAAAAGTATGGTGGAAAACTTCGACCATATTGTGGCAGCATTCAAAGCCATTCCGGTGGCAGGGGAGCCAAAAGTGCGGGTAGGCGTTGTGGGAGAGATTTACATCAAATACTCCCCCCTGGGCAATAATAATCTGGAGCAGTTCCTGCTGGATGAGGGGGCTGAGCCGGTGGTACCCGGCCTGATTGACTTTATCATTTTCAAGATCTACAACCGGGAAGTGGATGTGGACATCTACGGCGGAAAATGGGCCAAAAAGACGGCCTGCGCCGCCCTGCGCCACTATATTGAAAAGTGCGAGCGGGCCATGGTGGAGGCCATGAAGCGGGGCGGATTCCGGGCGCCCGGCACCTTTGCCGACCTGCGCCGCCTGATCCGGGGCTATCTGGGAGAGGGCAATAAAATGGGGGAGGGGTGGCTGCTGACCGCAGAGATGCTGGAGCTGATTCACTCCGGTACCCCCAACATTGTGTGTACCCAGCCCTTTGGCTGCCTGCCCAACCACATTGTGGGAAAGGGTATGATCCGCAAGCTGAAGGATGACTATCCCAACTCCAACATTGTGGCCATTGACTATGACCCGGGGGCCACCAAGATCAACCAGGAAAACCGCATCAAGCTGATGCTGGCCAACGCCCGGGGATTGGCCCGGCACAAGGTGGGGGAAGAGGCTGCGGAAGCAGGGGAGACGGTCCATGCCTGAGCTGCGGTTTGTAGACGCCTGTACCGAGGCCCACTTTTCCGCCATGAGTGCCATCCACTGCCGGGGCTGGCGGGCCGCCTATGCCGGTGATGTGCCGGAGGATTATCTGCAGGAGGTCATTACCGAGGAGCGATGGATTCCCTTTTTTCGGGAGGACTATGCCACCAAGCGGTGCAGGGGGCTGTTGCTCTACCAGGATGACCAGCCTGTGGCCTGCTGCAACTATGGCCCCATCCGGAGCGGCCCCAGTCCCCGGCAAAGTGAGGGCATGGTCATTGACTCCTCCCAGTATGAGGGATGGGGAGAGGTGATTTCCCTCTATACCGAGCCGGGTATCACAAGTCTGGGGTATGGTGGCATGCTGCTGGAGGAGGCAGTGGGCCGTCTGAAGGCGGCAGGCTATCCCGGCTGCACCCTGTTTGTGCTGCGGGAAAATACCGGTGCGCAGCGCTTTTATGAACGTCATGGCTTTGCCTGGGATGGTACCGTACAGAAGGTCCCCTTTCCCCATGGTGTTGTGTGCCATGATCTGCGTTATGTAAAACGGTTATCATAACCCGGCGGGCTGCCACGCCGCTGGGAGACAAGAAATCGGGGCGTGCATTTGCACGCCCCGATTTCTTGTTGACAGGAAAAAAGAGGAGGAATATCCTTTGGAAGAGAATAAAATGGCAGTGATGCCGGTACGCCGTCTGCTGCTCAACATGTCCTGGCCCATGATGGTGTCCATGCTGATCCAGGCGCTTTACAATCTGGTGGACAGCCTGTTTGTGGCCCAGCTCAGCCGGGATGGGTTTGAAGCCTTGGCTCTGGTCTATCCGGTGCAGATGCTGATGGTGGCGGTGTGTGTAGGCACCGGTGTAGGATTCAATGCCCTGCTGGCCCGCCGTCTGGGAGAACGGCGGCAGCAGGAGGCCCAGCAGGTGGCGGCCAACGGCTACTTTGTCTATCTGGTGTGCTGGCTGGTCTTTTTGGTGCTGGGGGTGGGATTTGCCCGGCCCTTCCTGACTCTCTTCTCCCAGGTACCCCGGCAGGTGGAATATGGGGTGCAGTATC
>CALWOK010000039.1 GCA_944383125.1 uncultured Flavonifractor sp. | reverse complement strand
GTGATGCTACCGCTTACCCATCGCCGGGCCGTATGCCCCGACAGGGCCAGGGCCAGGGCTTCCGACGCCGGGAGGATGGCGTCCAGCCAGCACACAAAATCCCCGCCGAAGTGGGCCAGTCCCTGATGGATCAGGGCGGTGGCCAGCTGGAGCATGGCGGCCGGGTTGGCCGAGGGACGGGACAGGGCGGCCAGAATGGCCATCTCGCCCGGGCCTGTCTCCCCGCACAGCAGATAGGCGGTAACTCTTCCCTGATAGCGGTAGCACAGGCACAGGGATGGGGTGGCCCGGTCTGCCAGGACATGGTATTGCAGCCGGGGATCGATTGTGGGATCAGAGTACAGCTCGTGCAGCTCTTCCGGGGTGAGGGCGGTTATGGGAACCACGTTTCCGTCCGGCCGGAAGGTGGGGGAAAAGGCCCGGCGCACCGCCGGGATCTGCCGCAGCTGCGCCGACTCCAGCCGGTACAGGGATGCTTCCCGCTGGGCGGGGGCAAAGCCCCTGGCCTGGAGAAAGGCGTCTACGGCGTCAAAGTCCTCCTGGGACAGCATCCATTCCGCCGCCGGTACCGCCTGTGGGCAGAGGGCCAGCAGCTGCTCCAGCAGCAGAGTACCCACCCCCTGCCGCCGGGCCGCCGGGTCTACATAGAGGCTGAACACCGTCAGCCTGCCCTGCCGCAGCTCCCCCACAATGGCGCCGCAGGTTTTCAGGTCTTGGGTGACCGCCCCCAGGGCGATCATCTCCTCCCTGCCCTCCGCGATCACCTCCGCCGCCGGAGGGATGAGGTAGGGCAGAAAGGCGGGCAGCAGGGCGGCGTCCATCCGCCGGGTTGTGACTGGAGTGGTCAAGAGACAGCACCGCCTTTAATACCGATTTTTCCGGCGGAACAGACGGCTCCAGAAGCCGCGGGCTTGGGGACGCTTCCACTGCCTGGCCAGAGCCTGATCCCGTTCATTGGATTGATTGTTGATATATTGCGCATAGTTCACGCCCTCTTCGGGACTGGCCGCCATGCCGCCTGTTTCCGAATGCACCCAGCTGTTTTTGGTTTCATTGTTCATGATGATAGCTTGTGCGGCTTCCAGTTCGGCAGCTGCGGCTGGATCATCTTGTTTGACCTGCGCAAGCTTCTGTGCCATGTGTTCCGTGATAAATGTACCATCATCTACCATACCCATGGTCTGGATCAAACTTCCAAAGCCCTGGAATAGCGTGGCTTCCCGGGAGTATTTCGCCAGGTAGTTGGCCCGATCCTGGTCTAATTTACTGTTTCCATTCCCCAAAATTGAAGCTTTGGTGGCGTTGAGTGTCCGGGCTGCCTCAATTTGCTGCCGCACCAGTTCATCCAGAAATTCCGGGCTCTGGGCATTGACTCGATGGATGTCATCCACCACATCCATTTCCTTGCGGGATTGGCGCCGGTCTACGTCATAGCTCTGAAACACTGCCATATCTCGCATGGCACGCACCTGTTGTTCCATGTTCATATCGGCCAGAGCATCCCGGAACTGTAAACCCTTGGCGGTTCCCTCATGCATCCCCTCATAGGGATTTTTTTTGGCCTGGACGGGGCCGGCGGTCATACTGGGGGCCGGACCGGTGCTCATGGGGGTGAGATTGCCCCCCGACACCGGATCAAAGGCGTGCATGGCCTTGGCGCCGTCGGCGTCCGCCTTGTGTTCTAGGGCGGAGTCCTGCACCAGGCCGTGGCCGGATACCTCTCCCCTGGCCTGGGAAGCCACATGGGAGAGCTCATGGCCCAGCAGTTCCAGACCGGAGGGGGAGTTCAGATTCAGCTTGCCGGGGGCAAAGGCCACCTTGTTGCCGGAGGCGGCGGCCTCCGCCCCGCCCTGGGCCAGCAGAGGGCTCTCATACAGACGGACGCCGGAGAAGTCGGCCCCCAGGGCTGCTTCCATTTTGGCCTGTACCGGATCGGGCATGGCTTTGCCGGCGCCCAGAGACGCCAGCAGATCCCGGTTTCCTCGCCCCTGGGCGGAGCGCTTGGCGGCAGGGATCTCTTCTTTGCGGGGCTGACGCAGCTGCTGGGAAAGGGATAATTGACGGCGGCTCATAACGTGACCTCCTTTGATTCAGACTTAAACTGTACCGCCATTTTAATGGATTATCTTTCCAATGTAAAGGGACTTCCCCCGGCCCAGGGCAAACCTTTAGACAATCTTTAAAATGCAGAGGGGAAAACTGGTTGACGGTGCAGTTTGGCTGGCGCAAAATAAGAGCAGAGCATAAAAGGAGTGATGGCGATGGAGGAAAACCGACAAAGCAGCGGCTATCCCCTGCTGGAGGATTATCTGGCCTGGCTGGATGGGCTGTGCTCAACCTGCCTGTCCATTCAGCAGGCCCAGTGTCCCGAGGCCTTCCAGGGGCGGGGGGTTGTGGTGCCGGAATCCCAGGTGATGCTGGCCCTCTCCGGCCAGGCCCCCCTGGAGCCTCAGTATGGCTATCTGGAGCAGTTACGGCGGCTGCAAGCGCGGGCAGCCCAGTCCCAAGAGCCGCTGGCCCTTTTGTTCCGGCGGCTGGAGGCGGGGGATTTTCAGCAGCTCACCCTCCTGCTTGCCCTGGCCCCTGAGGTCAACCGAAAATATGAGCGGGTGTTTGCCTATCTGCAGGACGATGTCCAGCAGCGCCGGGCCACGCTGGGCCTGGCGGCCGACCTCTTCGGCCTGGTGGACACCCTGGAGGAGCCTGCCCTGTTTGCCCTGTGCGACCAGCGCCACCCCATCAACCGTTTTGTGCTGGCACCGCCGGAGGGAGAACGCCCCGGCTGGGCGCAGGGGCTGTCCCGGCCTCTGGCGCTCCGTCAGACCGCCTTGCTGTTTGCTGCCCAGACCCCTCAGCTGCCGGACCCTCTCCCCTCCATCGGCACTTTGCTGCCTGCCGGCCGTTTGGTACAGCCCCTGACCCACCGGGACCTGTGCCGGCAGGCGGCGGTCTTTGCAGCCCACTTTCTCCAGGAAGATCAGCCGGAAACCGGCCTGCTCCAGATTTACGGTCCGGAGTACACCGGGCGGCGGTTCCTGCTGCAATATCTGGCAGGGGAAACCGGCCGGGATGTGCTGTGCATCGACTGCGAGCGCCTGACCGCCCTCCCGGAGACGGAACGGACCCAGGCCCTGGAGACCGCCCTGTCCTGGTGCTGGCTCAACCGGGCCATCCCCGCCCTGTACCGCTTTGACTTCCGGGGCTACTCCAAACGGGAGGGGCTGGCCCTGGGCAGCTGGCTGCTGGAGTCTGTCCAGGGGGCGGTCCCGCTGATGGCCCTGTGCGGAGAGCATCCCCTGGACATGCGCTATGACCAGGGCCTGCGGCTCTTCTCCCTCCACATCCCCCCCTGCACCATCGGGGAACAGCGGGCCTTCTGGCAGCACTTTGCCCGGGAGAGCAGCCTGCCTCTGGAGCAGAGCGTGGACCCGGTCCACCTGGCCAGCGTGTACTCTTTGGCGCCGGGGCAGATTCGCCAGGTGCTCTCCATTGCGGAGATGGAGGGGATCGCCCGGGGGGCGGAGCATATTACGGCGGCGGACATCTCCCAGGGCGTGCGGCTGCTCTGCTCCCCCAGACTTTCCGAACTGACCCAGCCCCTCACCACCTCCTTCGGCTGGGAGGACCTGATGCTGGAACAGGAGACAGTAGCCCTGCTGCAAAAGCTGTGCGACCGCATCCGCTACCGGTGGCAGGTCAATGAGGGCTGGGGCTTTGACCGGAAACTCCCCTATGGCAAAGGGGTGTCGGTGCTGCTCTACGGCCCCCCCGGCACCGGCAAGACCATGACCGCCCAGGTGCTGGCCCGGGAGTTCGGGCTGGACGCCTACCGGGTGGATCTGTCCCAGGTCATGGATAAGTATATTGGTGAGACGGAGAAAAAGCTGGCGGAGCTTTTTGATGCAGCCAAGGACTCCAATGCCATCCTGTTTTTTGATGAGGCGGACGCCCTCTTTGCCAAGCGCACCGAGGTGTCCGACGCCAAGGACAAGTACGCCAATGTGGAAACGGCCTATCTGCTCCAGCGGATGGAGGCCCATAACGGTATCTGCATCCTGGCCTCCAACGTTGCCCAGAACTTTGACGACGCCTTCAAGCGGCGCATCAGCTATATGGTTCACATTGCCATGCCCAGTATAGAGACCAGAACCAGGATCTGGCATAACGTATTTCCGAAAGCCGCCCCTTTGCAGGGGGTCAATCTGGATTTTTTTGCCCAGCGGTTTGAGCTGTCAGGCAGTTCCATCAAAAACGTGGCGGTGGGAGCCGCCTTTCTGGCGGCCGCCCAGGGAAGCCCCATTACCCGGGAACATCTGGCCCAGGCGGTGCGGGATGAGTACAAAAAAACGGGGCGGGTGCTTATGGAGCATGAGCTTTACTGAGCGGGGCGAAGACGGCAAAACAGGCCGCCATGGGCGGCCTGTTTTGCACAGAGAACCGTTATTGACATACTTGCTGCTGAGACAGCCGGCCCTCATACCAGCCGGTGATCCCATCTTTTTTCACCAGGGCCTTGCCCTCCGCCTGCCGCAGCACCGACAGGGTATCTCCCGGCTGGACCGGCAGGCGGTAGTCGGTGGACTCCTTGCACAGATATCCCTCCGGATTGGTGTAGAGATAATCGGGAGGGACGTCAAGCTCCCGCCCGCTTTCCAGATGGCGGCAGCGGCACAGCTCCTGCCCCCACGCCAGTACCTCCACCCGGTTGTGGCCCCAGCGGACATTGACCGAATGGGCGCTGGGGGCCTGGGGGTCCAGGGCGATGGCGGTGGGCAGACCGTCACAGGAAAACCAGGAAAACCCCTCTCCCGGCTGCCGGGGGAGCACCAGGGCGTTGAGCTGGGCATCCCACTGGAGGCCGCACCCTCCGTCAATGGAGACAATGTGCTGCCCTTCCGACACCAGAGGATGGCAGGCAGGGATATGGGGATGGTAGAGGGTAACGGGGGTGTGGCCTACAATGCACCACCGGCGGAAGGTGCGGCCCTGCTCCAGGAAAAAGTCGTTTTTCATACAGGTCCAGGCGGGGGCGGTGTCCAGGCGGTCCTCATCCTCCACCCCGCCGTGGACAAAGAGATAGTGGGGGGTCAGCAGCACTTCGGGCATGGCGTCCACAAAGGCCAGCTCCGGGCCGTAGTGCTCCAGGATGACCTGCCGCAGGGCGGGCAAATCCTCCGGGCCTTGTATCATCAGGCCGGCAGCCTGCCCCATTTGGACAATGAGGCTCCTGTCCCGCCAGAGGTTCAGATAGCGGTGAAAAAAGTCGGGACGCACCGTGGGCCGGCGCACAAATTCCACCACCAGGTCGTCGCAGTTGCCCCGGACAAAGTATACCGTCTGCCGGGCGGACAGCGCCATGAGCCACCGGAGGGTATCCAGGCTGTGGGGACCTTTTTCCACCAGATCCCCCAGGAAAATCAGAATATCGTCGGGGCTGTAGTTTGCCTGGGCCAGCACGCCCTGCAGCAGATCCAGGCAGCCATGGACGTCACTGAGCACCAG
>CALWOK010000038.1 GCA_944383125.1 uncultured Flavonifractor sp. | reverse complement strand
GGGCAGTTTTTTTGCGGAGCACCCAGAAGAACATGATCCCTGCCAGGGCGGCCCCGGAGGGGCAGATATAGATGGACACCATATCCATCCACTGGGAGGTCCAGGGCTGAATGAGCAGGGCGGCTGCCAGACCGATCCCATGGACAAGGAGAACGGAGGGTACCCGTCCCAGCTTGAGCTTTTCCTGAAAAAAGGCCACCGGCGTTTCATACAGGTTGATGATGGAGGTGGCCCCGGCAAAGAGTACCGCCAGGAAAAAGAAGGCTCCAATGGCCCAGCCGATGCCGCCCATACCGTTGAATACCCCCGGCAAAGAGATAAACATCAGGCCCGGCCCCCGGCTGGACAGCTGACTGCCGGTGGTAGCCATGGCGGGGATGATCACCAACGTGGCTACCAGGGCGGCAATGGTGTCAAAAATGGCCACATTCCGGGCAGAGGAGGCCAGTTCCACCTCTTTTCCCAGATAGGAGCCGTAGATTACAGAACCGCTGCCCGCCACCGACAGGGAGAAGAAGGCCTGCCCGAAGGCATAAATCCACACCTCCCAGTTGAGCAGCCCCGCCGGGTCCAGGGTGAACATAAACTGATAGCCCTCGGCGGCGCCCGGCTGGAAGGCAATGTACACCGCCATGACCAGAAACAGGCCGAAGAGCAGGGGAATCATGATCTTACAGGCCTTTTCAATGCCCCCGGACACACCCAGGGCCATAATGATGACCGAAGCGGCCACTGCCACCACAATCCACAATCCATTGCCCACGCCGAAGATGCCGTTTTGCACCATCATACCCACCCCTTCCGACAGGGTATTGGTGGTGGGAGCCGCAGCATTGAAGGTATCTACAATGGCGTCCATATTCTGGCCCAGGGAGAACAGCTCACCGGTCAGGCTCATTTTGGCATATTTGAAAATCCAGCCCATAACCACGCTGTAGCCGATGGCCAGACCCATGGAGCCAATGACGGGCAGCAGGCCGATGACCTCGCCCACCCTGGCCGAGCCGAACCGCTCCCGGGTGGCCTTGCCGAAGGAGCCGGCCGGACCGGCCCCGCCCCAGCGGCCCAGGGCAAACTCCTCCATGACGCCGGAGGCGGCAATGACAACCACAAAGAGCAGATAGGGCAGCAGAAAGGTCAGTCCGCCATAGTGGGCCACCATGTAGGGGAAGCGCCAGATGTTGGCCATGCCCACGGCAGAGCCGATGCAGGCCAGAATAAAGCCCCACTTGCCTTTGAAGCTGTCCCGGCCTGCGGTTGTTTCAGATGACACAGCAATCATCCTCCATTCTGAGGGGATATGGTTTCACGGAAAAGAGCCATGCCCTGGGATATCCCCTGGCATGGCCCTGAAATTCCGTTTGTACGATCTGCTTACTTGGCAGCGATGGCCTCAATCTCCACCAGAGCGTCCTTGGGCAGACGGGCAACCTCCACAGCGGAGCGGGCGGGATAGTTGCCCTCGCTGAAGAAGGTGGCGTACACCTCATTCATGGCGCCGAAGTTGTTCATGTCGCTGAGGAACACGGTGGTCTTGACCACGTTGTCCATGGTCAGGCCGGCCTGCTCCAGGATGGCCTTCACGTTGGTGAGGGACTGGCGGGTCTGCTCGGCAATGCCCTCGGGGAAAGCGCCGGTGGCGGGGTTGAGGGGCAGCTGACCGGAGGTAATCACCAGGCCGTTGACCTCGATGGCCTGGGAGTAGGGGCCGATGGCGGCGGGAGCACGGTCAGTGTTGACAATCTGTTTCATGAGAAGTATTCTCCTTTATGCAATGATGAGATAAATTTATCATACAAGAATTGCCTTGTCAACCATTGGAGGGTACAAGGCTCAAAGTAAAATCTGACCTTATGAAAAATATAATATGTGGCCCTTTCAGCAGGTCAGTTTCTCTGCTATAATCGACCCATCCAGAGGGCTGTTTTTACACCCCATCAGCAAAGGAAGTGTGCCATGAAACGGATCATCAGCATCCAGGATATTTCCTGTCTGGGCAAGTGTTCCCTCACGGTGGCCTTGCCCATCATTTCCGCCATGGGGGTGGAGTGCTCCATCCTGCCTACGGCGGTGCTGTCCACCCACACCATGTTCCAGAATTTTACCTGTAAGGATCTCACCGATCAGATCGCCCCCATTGCCGCCCACTGGAAGGGCGAGGGCATCCGCTTTGACGCCATCTATACCGGATACCTGGCCTCCAAGGAGCAGGTGAGTCATATCTGCGCCTTTTTTGACGCCTTCAAAACGCCCGACAATCTGATTGTGGTGGACCCGGTGATGGCAGACAACGGCAGGCTCTACCCCGCCTTTGGCGCCGATTTTCCCGCCGAAATGGCCAAGGTGTGCGCCAAAGCCGACCTGATTCTCCCCAACCTGACGGAAGCCAGCCTGCTCACCGGCCTGCCCTACCGTACAGAATATGATGAAGCGTATATCAGGGAGATGCTCCAGGCGCTGGCTGCACTGGGTCCCCGCTATGTGGCCCTCACCGGCGTCAGCTTCCAGCCGGGCAAGCTGGGCGTCATGTACTATGACAGGCAGACCGGCGCCTATGGCAGCTATTTTACCAGCCATCTGCCGGTCAGCTTCCACGGCACCGGCGATATTTTTGCCTCCACCTGTACCGGCGCCCTCACCCGGGGAATGCCGCTGGGAGAGGCATTGGCTCTGGCCGCCGACTATACCGTGGAGTCCATCCGCCTGACCATAGACGCCAAAACCGCCAACTGGTACGGCGTGGAATTTGAAAGCGCCCTTCCCTATCTGGTCCGCCGGTTGTTCCCGTAAACAGCGTGTGCCTGCCGCAGAGCTGCGGCAGGCACACGTTTCTATGTAGGTTCTAAAGCTGCTCCAGTACGCTGCGAATGGTCCAGGCGTGGCTCTCGGCCTCCTCGCCGCACTCCCGGAACAGCTCTGCCAGACAGGGGTCGGTACTCTCTGCCGCCGTGGTGCGGTAGAGGGCGGCAGCCTGCTGGCAGGATTGGAACAGTTCCCTCAGCCCAGCCAGAACGGGGGGATACTCCCCCTCTCCCATCCGGTCGGCAGGCCAATAGCGTACCCCCGAGATCAGAAAATAGGCGGTGCTCAGCCGTTTGGCCCGCCGCCGCCGGTCGGCAGCCATGGCCGCCAGCATCCTGCCGCCGTTACCGGGGACACGGCGGGCCAGGAGCTGACAGCAGCGATACCCTGCCAGCTCCTGGTCCACAAAATCCCGGAGCTGGGCGCCATATCCCGACGAGGCCGGCCCCAGACAGACACAGGCCGTTCCCTCTTCCACCGGCGGCTCCACCGACACCACCACCGCAGGCAGAGCGGTCTCCTCCTGCCGGGGCTTCAGCTCCAGGGGACAGTCAGGCCGCTGATGGGGCATCACCCGTTTCCATACCCGCTGAAAGACCTCCTGGTCACAGGCGGGCAGCAATTCCTGCTCCATGCACAATACCTCCCGATTCTGTTTGGATTCCCTCCATTCTATGTGCCACAGCTCATATTTGCCCCTGGTCAGGGTTGTATTTTCCACCATTGCGTGTTAAAATAATAGCTCATGGAATGAACCATACACAAAGGAGAGACTGCACATGCTGGAGATCAGCCATCTCAGCTATCAGGTGGAGGGCGAGGAAGGCAAGGAACTTGGCATCCTCAATGACGTATCCCTCACGGTGGCAGACAATCATTTTGTGGTCATCACCGGCCCCAACGGCGGCGGAAAGACCACCCTGGCCAAGGCCATTATGGGCCTGGTAAAGCCCACCGGCGGCGCCATCCGGTGGAACGGCACCGACATTACCGATCTGGATATCACCGGGCGGGCCCGTATGGGCATCAGCTACGGCTTTCAGCAGCCCCCCCGCTTCAAGGGCCTGAAGGTAAAGGATCTGCTCTCCCTGGCTTCTGGCAATCAGAAGCTCACCCGGGAGGAGAGCTGTCAGTACCTCACCAAGGTGGGCCTGTGCGCCGGGGACTATATCGACCGGGAAGTGGACGCCTCCCTGTCCGGCGGCGAGGTCAAGCGCATTGAGATTGCCACCATTCTGGCCCGCAAGACCGGCCTGATGATTTTTGATGAGCCTGAGGCCGGCATCGATCTGTGGTCCTTTGCCAAGCTGACCGAGACCTTCAAGCTCATTCATCAGAAGCGGGAGGCCACCCTGGTTGTCATCTCCCACCAGGAGCGTATCATTGACCTGGCCGATGAAATTGTTATGATTGGCGAGGGCAAGGTCATGAAGTACGGACCCAAAGAGGAGATCTTCCCCCAGATTCTGGCCAACACCAGCACCGGGTGTACCTATCTTTCAGAAGGAGGAAACTAAGATGGATCAGGCAGAGTGGAAACTCCTGAAAGAGATTGCCGACCTGGAAAAGACCCCCCAGGGGGCCTACAACATCCGCCGCAACGGACAGCTGGACTCCCGGAACAACACCGCCAACATTGAGATCACCACCAAAGACGAGCCGGGCAAGTCGGGGATTGATATTACCATCAAGCCCGGCACCAGACATGAATCGGTCCACATCCCCGTCATCATCAGCCAGACCGGCCTGAGCGAGCTGGTGTACAACGACTTTTTCATTGGAGAGGACTGCGACGTGGACATTGTGGCGGGCTGCGGCATCCACAATACCGGCTGTGAGACCAGCCAGCACGACGGCGTCCATACCTTCCATATCGGCAAAAACTCCAAGGTACGCTATGTGGAGCGCCACTACGGCGAAGGGGAGGGTACCGGCAAACGGATCATGAATCCCCAGACGGTGGTATATCTGGAGGAGGGGGCCTCTCTCACCATGGAGAGCACCCAGATCAAGGGGGTGGACTCCACCAAACGGGAGACCCGCATTGTGGTGGGGGCCGGAGCCGAGGCCATTATCACTGAAAAGCTGCTGACCCACGGACAGCAGACTGCCGAAAGCGATATGGAGATTATTCTGGAAGGGGAAGGGGCCTCCGGACGGGTGATTTCCCGTTCCGTGGCCCAGGATGATTCCGTGCAGGTCTTTTACCCCAAAATGACCGGCAACACCAGCTGCTTTGGCCATGTCCAGTGTGATTCCATCATTATGGGCAACGCCAGGATCTCCTCCATCCCCGCCATCGTGGCCAACCATGTGGATGCGCAGCTTATCCATGAGGCCGCCATCGGACGCATTGCAGGCGATCAGATTCTCAAGCTGATGACCCTGGGCCTTACCGAACAGGAAGCGGAGGAGAAAATTCTGGATGGATTCCTACAGTAAGTTGTTGGAGCGGGTCAACGCTCCGGGCCACTTTGCCTCCAGCATCGGCATTGTGGTCACCCGCATTGAGGGGCGGGAGGCCGAAGGACGGATGGAGATCCGGCCGGATAGCCTCAACCCCATGGGGATTGTCCACGGGGGAGCGATGAATACCCTGGCAGATACGGTGGCGGGCTGCGCCGCGTTTACTTCCGGCCATGTGTGCGTCACGCTGGACTGCTCCATGCAGTATCTGGCCCCCGGTACCGGCCGCTATCTGCACTGCATTGCCACCCCCAAAAAGCTGGGAAAGACCATTCTGGTCTATGATACCACCCTGACCAACGACCGGGGGCAGGTGGTGGCCACGGGGATTTACACTTTTTTTGCAAAAAGCCAACCGGTAGAAGAGAACACTGTTTTCTAAAACCATCAGGGCCTGCTGTCCATACAGCAGGCCCTGATGCTGTTTATGGTGACAGACGATCCCACAGCCGCAGCAGGGCAGCCAGCAGTACCAGCAGGGAGGCCCACAGATTGACCCGGGTGGAGCGGCCGCTCTGGTTCTGACTGGTCTGAAGGGCCAGACAGAAAAAATATCCCAGGGCAAGAACCACCAGCACAGAGCTGCTCAGCTGGAGGAGGAAACCTCTGTGCTGCTCTGGCCTGTCAACAGCCCCTGCCGCTGGGCGGCCAAGCTCCGCCAGGACAGCAGTGTGGCGCCCAGCAGCACCCCCACAAAGAGCAGGGAACGGTCTATCCTGATCAGATTATCCTGGATCTCTTCCACCAACCTGCCACTCCTTTCCGTCCCCATACTATGCCGTATCTCCAGCGGCAGCGTGAAAAAACAGAGGGCTGCTGCATCGTGGAATCCATCTGTCATTCTGAGCGTCAGCGGGATAATCCGGCCAAACAGATCCTTTGCTTATGCCCAGGATAACAAAAACCGGACCTGTCGCATTCTTTGCAACAGGCCCGTGACGTTACGCTTCTGCCGGCTGAGAAAACTGTTTTCGCAGCGTAAGAATATTATAGCCGTTTTCGTGGCGGTACTCCACCTGATCCATGCTTTTTTTCACCATATAAATGCCAAGGCCACCGATGGCCCGTTCCTCTGCCGACAGGGAGACGTCGGGGTCCTGACGGGCCAGCGGATTGTATGGAATACCTCTGTCCCGCAGCTCTATGACAGCCTGACAGGGAGTACCTTCCTCAACATGACAGGAAATGGACGCCTCCCCCTTCTGGTCGGTATAGGCATAGTGGGCAATGTTCACATACATTTCTTCCACAGCCACGTCAATCTGAAACTGAACATCCATGGGACAACCATAAGGCTCCAGCTGTTGATCTACAAAGGCAATGACAGTATCCATATGTTCCAGCGTGGCAGGCAGGGTAATGGTGGGCATGATGCCGGCCTCCTTTTCCAACAGTCCAATCAACTTGTTCACCAGTATAAGAGGAAACAGACCGGTTGTAAAGCGGCTCTCTCCAAAACGGGCTGGATTTTAAGCAATCTTTAGGAAAGTGCCGCAGTTTCCATCTCAACGGCGGCCAATGGCAGGGTAAAGGTAATGCTCATGCCCTGACCGGGACGGCTGAAGGCCCAGATGGTGCCGCCCTGGGCCATGACGGCACGCCTGACCAGATAAAGTCCGTGGCCTTGTCCCCCTTTGCGATTGGAGCCTTGATAGTTCAGATCAAAGATATGGGCAGTCTCTTCCTCTGCCAGACCCATACCGTCATCCTGGAACACTACCTGGGCCTGTTGGTCGAGCTGGCTGATGCGTATAGTCACCAGACCCTCCCGCCCCATGTATTTTCCGGCATTTTCTGCCAGATTATAAAAAATCCTGCCCAAGACATTGGGGTCCGCCTCTACCCAAAGCTGCTCCTGGGTAGAGAGGCACTGGATGCCAATCCCTCGATTGGCCATGGTGCCGGAAAGATCTTTTACGATCTGTTCCACCAGTTCAACCAGATCCAGCCGCGTACACGCCGGGGAGGAGAAGGAACGCTCCTGGCAGGCCAGCATCTGCTGGCCCAGCACATCATTCATACTCTTGGTACGCTGGAGGATTTTTGTCACATACTCCTGCCGCTGTTCCGCTCCGATGTCCTCCCGGACCAGCAGCTCCGCATAGCCCTGGATAATGGAAAGAGGCATCCGAAGCTGGTGGGAAATGGTACTGCGCAGGCGGGTTTCTTGCTCCAGCTGTGCCTCCTTCAGGGCCTGCTCCCGGGCTGCCGCCTCTTCCCGGCTGCTGTGCAGCTCCTCCTGCTGGCGTTGCAGGGTTTCCTGCTGGTGCTGAATCTGACGCCGCCGCAAGTCTGCCAGAAGCCACAGGCAAAGCGCCATACCGGCAGCAATGCCCAGGGCGACTGGGGCTGGACATACCCCCCACAATCCCAACACCCCAGCGATCAACGCAGATGCCAGAAAAATCCATCCGGCTATTTGTTGACAGGTCATAGATGTCTCACCTCATTTTGTCACCGACAGGGTGTAACCTGTTCTGCTTTCTCTCCCTGTAATCATATCGGAAGCGGCACCCAATGTCAATTCATCTCACCCTGCTTTATCATATGAAAAAATGAATGGACTGTTTATTTTTGATGATATCTGCGTAATTTTACTAAGTGACAAATCCCATCTTATCAGGTATACTATAATTATCTATGCATATCAGGAAAGAGATACGCTGTGCCGGTCCGCACTGTTTCCCTGCGGGCCGGGGATACAACCGGGGGGGACGGTGAACATTCATGCGCACAACACTTATTGTAGAGGACGATCGGGATCTGTCAGAAATTACGGCTTTTCATTTACAGAAGGCAGATTATATGACCCATCAAGCCTATACCCTGGCGCAGGCCAAGGATTTTCTGGAGAAAAACCGTTATGATCTGGTACTGCTGGATGAATCTCTGCCAGATGGATTGGGCAGTCAGATATGCCAGTTTATCCGGGAACAGTACAACTGCCCTATTATTTTTATGAGCTGCAATGATGACAGCGATACCATTATCTCCGCTCTGCGCAGCGGAGGTGACGATTATATGGTAAAGCCCCTCAATTATGAGGTACTGCTGGCCCGGGCAGACGCCGTGATCCGCCGCTCTGTCCTTCAGCATACCAATCGTGACGGTACGCTGCACCAGTTTAAGCATTTTGCCATTGACGATACCAGACGGCAGCTGGTACGCAACGGAATGCCGGTGGAGCTGTCCTCCATTGAATATGCGCTGCTTCAGTATATGACCCAGCATCCCAACACCCTCCTGCTCTACCATGAACTGTATCAGAATGTCTGGGCCAGCGACAGTCTGGGCGATGTGCGTACGGTTATGGTACATATCTCCAATCTGCGCAAAAAGCTGGATCCCGACCGCCTGGGCATCATCAGTACGGTACGCAATGCAGGATATATTTTCTCAGATCTCTGAGAGAAAGGACGGCGAATATGGACTTTGACGCACTGTTTGCCCCTGAAACCCGCACTCTGCCCTACCCCAGCTATGAGGCCTATACCAGCCAGCTCTTCGGTTGTGTAGACCGTCAGCTCTCCGCCTATATCCAGAATCTGATGGTCCTCTTTGCCCAGGACAACGGCGGTTTTAAAAACATCCTCTATCCTGACATTGAGGTGGCATACGATCTGTGTTCCAAGCACCTGGCCGATCTGGCCGTACATATGGAGGGTACATCGCCGGAAGCTGCCCCAGCTCAGGAGGCGCCTGCAGAAGAGGTCATGTTTGAAGACAACCTGCTGGAGGATCTCTTCTCCGCCTTTTCAGAAGAGGGGAGTAACAGCGCACCTCCTGCCCGGTCGGTGGAGGAGCTGCTGGACCATGTCGCCGCCCGGGGGGCTGCCACGGACCCGGAACTGGTACCCATGCCCCTGTTCCAGCTGTGTGCCAAGCTGGAGTTTTCCCCCTTTACCACCTTTGCCTTCGCCTGCGCCATCCTCTCCTCCACCCAGACCAACTATGCCTCTGTGTTCCAGGTGGTCAACCAGAACGGCAGCTTGTCTGCCCCCACCATTGAGTCTGCCGGACGGGTCTTTTATGGCGATAAATTTTCCATTACCTCCGCCTATGGTCAGATGTCAAGGGCATTGGAGCAGCTGCGGCCCATTCTGAACCTGCAAATCAACGACGCCATGCCGTTTTCCACCCAGCTCTCTCCCGATAAACGGATGATTGATTTCCTCTTCGGCCTGGACCCCATCCGGCCGGATGAAAATTACAAGCGGTTTTTCAACCTGCTGGACCTGTCTGTAACCGAAAATCCCTTTATTGCAAATCCCCAGATTCTGGATGCTGTCAACATCAATTACAACGACGGCGGCCATATTTTCTCCCTCTTTGGAGATGAAGGTTCCGGACGAAAATTTACCATTGCCCACTTCTGCAAGCAGCATTACCTGCGCTGCGTTACCCTCAACTGCACAAAACTGTTTGTTTATGACTTCCGGTTTGTGGACCAGGCTCTGTGGTCTTTGGCCCGGGAGTGTATCCTCACCGGGGCCTGCTGCTGTCTGGACAGTCTGAGCTATCGGGAGGATGAAAAAGACAAATTTTTCGGCTATCTGGACCTGGCCTTTGGCAAGCTGGTGGCCCATAATGTAACCATTTTTGCCGTCAGTAAAGAAAAGCTGCCCATGCGGGAGGTCACTACCCTGGACTATGCCCAGCTGGAGCTGCCCCCCCCCAACAACGGCGAGCGGCAGCAGGTGTGGAAGCATTATGCCCAGGGCTACAGCCTGGGGCCTGATGTGGATCTGGAGGAACTGGCCACCAAATTCCTTTTCACCCCGGGCAAGATCAAAAGCGCCCTTCATCAGGGCCGCAGCCTGTCGGCCATGGACCGGGAGATTCAGATTTCCAGAGCCAGCATGTTCAAATCGTGCAACAACCAGATGAGCCACGAGCTGACCCAGAAGGCCACCCGGGTACCCGCCAATTTTGGCTGGGATGACATCGTTATGAATCCCGACCAGCGGCTGGCCCTGAAAAATGCCTGTGACCAGCTGATTTACCGGAAGCAGGTCTATGAGGACTGGAACTATCTGAAAAAATACCAGTACGGCCGGGGGCTGTCGGTGCTCCTCTTCGGTGCGCCTGGTACCGGTAAGTCCATGTGTGCCCAGGTCATTGCCCATGAGATGAATCTGGAGCTGTACCGGGTGGATCTGTCCAAGGTTGTGGATAAGTATGTAGGTGAAACAGAAAAGTCCATTTCCATGATCTTCCGGGAGGCCAAGAAGTGCAACGTGGTGCTCTTCTTTGACGAGTGTGATACCCTCTTTGCCAAGCGCTCCGACGACGGCGGCTCCAACCAGTCCTCCAACAACAACAAGACCGCCCTGCTGCTGCAAGAGGTGGAGGCCTATGACGGCGTCAGCGTACTGGCTACCAACTACAAGCACAACATTGACCCGGCCTTCTTCCGCCGGATGAAGTTTATTGTGGAATTCCAGTTCCCCGATGTGGAAACCCGCAAAGTGCTGTGGAAAACCACCATTCCCAAAACCACCCCTCTGGCGGAGGATGTGGACATAGACTTCCTGGCTGCCCGTTTTGAGTTTGTAGGCGGTAACATCAAAAACTGTATTCTGAATGCTGCCTTCCTGGCGGCCGCCGATCCGGAGGCCGGGGGAGAGGTCCATATGAAGCACTATCTCCAGGCCATCAAATATGAATTTGTCAAGACAGGCAAGGTCTTTACCCGCAGCGACTTTGAGCCATATGCCAGTCTGGTACTCTAAGGAGGGGATTGCATGAGCTGGAGAAACGGTATGCTGGACGAGCGGATGGAGGAACAGCGCAAGAAAAAATTCCGTCAGCCACCGCCTCGGGATGAGGAGACAGAGGAAGAGCTGGACCACCCCCGCTTTATTCCCCTGAATATCCGTAAAAGTGTCTTTGACAGCGAGCAGGGCAACCGTACCCAGGGCATCAACACCATGCCTTCCGTGTTTCAGCGGCAAGCCGTCTTTCACACTGATCCCTCTTCCGAATGAGATACAATGGGCCTGCTGCAAGTACGCAGCAGGCCCATTGTGTTCTTGGCAGATCCTCCGCCATCTTACTGATGCTCCAACAGCCCAGTTCCCGCCGGTTCCAGTTGTCCGCCTGTCTCCACCGCAGCGGGAGAGGCAGACGGCTCTGCACTGGGGGATATCTCAGCGTTTCCACCTCCACAGGCCGCCAGACAAACTGCCATCATCCCAGACAGAAGCAGTGTAAGAATGCGCTTTTTCATACAGATATCTCCTCCTACCGATCAACTGCCATTCTGTAGATACCGGATTACCCTGTATCTTCCAGATGCCGTTGGGCAGTATAGCATGGCGGTTGTGTCGGGTACAAGGGTTTTATGGCAAACCCCTTTCACCGATTTGCCGGCCTGTATGGTCAATGGTATAGTCTGTACCACAGTTACCCGGTAAAATCAGTTGGGAGATGGGTACCACGGTATAGCCTTCCTGAAGCAGATACTGAAGAATGGCGGGCAGGGCCTCCGGTGTGTGCAGAGCGGCATTGTGGAACAGGACAATTGACCCGCTGTCCACCTTTCCTGTCACCCGCTGGGCAATCTCCTGGGCGGAGATCTCCTTCCAGTCCAGACTATCCCCATCCCAAACCATTTCAAGAAGGCACTGTCACAGGTTTTTTCCTGAAAAAAGACTGCCGCAACGGATTGCAGCAGTCTTTTTTCGGGTTACTTGGAGAGCAGCAGGAAGGCAGCTGCGCCTGCCGCAACCACCAGGCAGACCAGCAAGGCCCACAGACCTGCATGGGATTTTTTCTTCAATTCCCGCTTCACAGGCACATAGTCATCGTCCTCATCCTGCCTGCGTACGGCAGATACCGTCTGGGACGGGTTTTTTTTCATTTTTTCATAATCCATGATGACTCTGACATCACCGTCTAAAGGTTCACTGCATGCCTGACAAAAAAAGCGCTCATCGCCGTTCTGGTGTCCGCAGCGGGGACATTTCTTTGACATGGTTTAACCCCATTTCCTATTTGTTCCGGTGTGCAGGAGGTATTCGGGCGGTATCCCCCTCCCTTTGTGCATTTATTATACACAGGAGGGAGGGGGATGGCAAGCAAGAAGATCAATTTTCCTGCAACAATCCATGTTCTGTGTTGCGAAGCAAGGCCAGGATCTGCTGCTTGTAAGCGAGAAATTCCGGCGTTACACTGAAGTCCAGGCGCCGGGGACGGGGCTGGGCAATGACCACTTCAGCACCAATCTGTCCATCTATGAGCAGGTAGATGCGGTCGGATAATAGAATAGCCTCATCAATATCATGGGTAATAAAGAGGGTGGATAGGCGGATCTGCTCCATCACCTCCAAATACCACTGGTGTACGCTGCTTTTGGTGAGGGTATCCAGCGCAGAAAAAGGCTCATCCAACAACGCCACATTGTGAGAAAACAGGTAGGTGCGCAGCAAAGCCGCTCGCTGACGCATGCCGCCTGACAGCTGGGCAGGCCAAAGGGTTTCTGTCCCCTCCAGGCCAAATTGGGGGAAAAAGGCCACAGCTTTGGCTCTGGCCTGCTGCTTGGGAACCCCCCGCAGCAGCAGCGGGAGCGCAACATTATCCTGAATGGTACGGTAGGGCAAAAGCAGGTCCTTTTGCAGCATATAGCTGACCTTTCCCGGCTTCCCGGTAATCTCCTCCCCATCCAGAAAAACCTGGCCCTCCTGGGGAGAGAGCAGTCCGGATATCACATGAAACAAGGTGGTCTTACCTCCGCCGCTTACCCCCAGCAGGCACACCAGCTCCCCTTCCCTCAAAGATAAGGAGGCATCCCGCAGCACCTGTTTGCCGTCAAAAGCCACGCTGACGTGGCGTACTTCCAGCTTTTCCACCTCAGGGCTGGGGCAGATAGTCATTGGAGAATCCTGCGTTGGGATCAACCGTGCCGTCCAGCAACTGGTTGTCATTGAGCCAGGTAAAGAAGGCGCTCCACCGGGCAGGGTCAATCTCTCCCCAACGGGTGGCATCAGCCTGATATTGATCCGCCAGATACTTCTGACTGGCGAGCACCAGTTCCTCATTGCTGGCCAGCTCAGGGGCGGCTTCCATCAGAATCCGGGCGGATTCCTCCGGATGTTCCATGGCATACTCATAGCCCTGGGTAAGCGCAGCCAGAAAGGCTTTGGATGTTTCAGAATGCTCCTCCAGATAGGTATTATTGCCAATGACAACGGGCGTGTAGAAATCAAAGACCGGATCAATGTCGGCAAAGGCAAAGTAGTCGGTATCCAGTCCGGCAACCTCACAGGCAATTCCTGCCCAGCCGTAATAAATCCAAATGGCATCTACCGAGCGGCTCTCCAGTGCAGAAACCTCATCGGTGACGGTAGAAGGAATCAGCTCCACCTTGGAGAAGTCACCACCGTCTGCCTCCATCACCTGCTGGATGGTAGCCTTTTCCACAGGCAGGTCCCAGGTGGCATATTTGTGGCCCTCCAGGCCCTTGGGGGTATCCATCCCCTCGCCGGCCCGGGAGATGATACCGGAGGTATTGTGCTGGATGACGGCAGCCACGGCGGTAATGGGCAGAGGTTCCTCCCCAATAAGCCCGGGGGCAATATAGTCCTGGAAGGATACGCCAAACTGTGCTTTACCGGAGGCCACCAGAACTTCCGCACCGTCCTCGGGCGGCTGTACCACCTCAACCGCCAAACCGGCATCCTCAAAGTAGCCGTTGGCGATGGCCACATACAGGCCGGTATGATTGGTATTGGGGGTCCAATCCAGTACAAATGTGATGTTTTCCAGCTCTTCCTGTCCGGCAGTGGGGATGCTCTCCGCCTGCTGCCCACAGGCGGTCAGGGAAAGGGTCATGGTCAGTGCAAGAGCACCGGCAGCCCAGCGCTTGTGAAACAAATTCATACTCCTATCTCCTATCTTTTTTATCATCCAACCGGCGGTATGGCATACACCGCCGCTCCGCCAGGGCTACCAGGGCCATCAAAGCCAGGGAGAGGGCGGAGATCAAAAAAATGACTGCAAACATTCTGTCAAAGGCAAAGGCCTTTTTTACCCGGGTCATATATACCCCCAAGCCGCCGAAGCCTCCCAGCCACTCACTGATGACGGCTCCCACAATGGAGTAGGCCGCTGCAATGCGCAGGCCGGAAAAAAACTGGGGCAGAGCGGAGGGACATTTCAGATACCGGAAAATCTGCCACCGGCCAGCCCCCATGGAGCGCAGCAAACCAACGGCATCCCGGTCCACGGCCCGGAAGCCGTCCAACAGCCCCACGGTCACGGGAAAAAACGTGACCAGGACGATGAGGATGATCTTTGGGGTCATCTCATAGCCAAACCACAAAACCAGCAGAGGTGCAATGGCCACGGTTGGAATGGTCTGGGTAATGACTAGGATGGGATAAAAGGCCCGGTAGAGTACCTCAAAGGCATCCATGGCTACCGCAAAGCCAAACCCAACTGCCACGCCAATGACAAGCCCCCAGAATGCCTCCTGGAGCGTAATGAGCAGGTTCTCCCACAGGGCAGGGGCGTCGGTGATAAAGGCCAGTACCACATCGGTGGGGGAGGGGAGCATATATGCGGGTACCAGCCCGCTGATACACACCAGCTGCCACACCGCCAGAAGTATGGCGACCCCTGCCAAAGCCGGAAGTTTAGTTTTGATGGTGCTTTGTAACCTTTTGGTCAATGGTCAGAATCTCTCCTTCCGGCTGGTAGACAACCTTGATATATGCAGATACCTTGGGAGCGCCGGCCCGGACGGCCACATGCTGGCACTCCTTCACAATATCCATCAGCTGATCGTAATCCTCCCCTTCGATGGTGGTTTCAAAGGGGCCTACATAGTAATTCAGCCCAGTGCTGCGGATGTAGTCAATCACTTCGTCTACGATTCGCACCAGTTCCTGGTCGTTGTCCGCCACCGGCAGACTTTGAATGGCAACACTTGCAATCATATTCTGTCCTCCCTGCAAAATTGAGAAATTAAAAATGCCCCGCCGGATATACCGGCGGGGCATTCATACATGCAAAAACACCTATGCTCCCTACGCTGGCATTACCCAGATCAGGTTAAGGGTCGCAGGAGCAACCTGCCTCTCAGCTCATCCATTAGAGCTCCCCTGTTATGGGGACTAGTGTAATCCTTTTTTCTGCCATTGTCAACCCATTTTCCAGCCGGGGTGGATCTGAGCGATCCATCAGGAATTTTTGAGCGATTTTGATTGTTTCAAATTTATTACAGAAATGGGTGGCTACCTGGCGGCTACCGGTAGCCGCATTCAATCGGGCAATCGCTTGCAGCCCAACAGGTTGCCAGATTTGATAGAGATTGTTTCCTTGCCTGAAAGTCTAAAAATTTTAAGGAGGAATACCAAATGAGAAACCTCAAGCGGGTGCTCAGCCTGGCTATGGCCGCTCTCATGCTGATGGGCATGATGGTAGTCAGCGCC
>CALWOK010000037.1 GCA_944383125.1 uncultured Flavonifractor sp. | reverse complement strand
CACGTCTATGACACCGGCATGGTGACCGTCATCGAGATCATGGGCCGTCACGCCGGCTGGCTGGCCGGCTCCGCCGCCCTGGCCTCCATCGTGGGCTGCGGTCCCGACCTGGTGTACCTGCCCGAGGTGGACTTTGACATGGACAAGTTCGTCCAGTCCGTCACCGATATCTACAACAAGACCGGCAAGTGCATGGTAGCCGTGTCCGAGGGCATCCACTACGCCGACGGCCGCTTCGTGTCCGAGGCTGAGACCTCCGCCACCGACGGCTTCGGCCACGCTCAGCTGGGCGGCCTGGCGGTCAAGCTGGCCGACATCATCAAGAACAAGACGGGCGCCAAGGTCCGTGGCATTGAGCTCTCCCTGCTCCAGCGCTGCGGCTCCCACGTGGGCTCCAAGACCGACATTGACGAGGCCTTTGCCGCCGGTAAGGCCGCCGTGGAGGCCGCTGTGGCCGGCACCACCGACAAGATGGTGGCCTTCCAGTGCACCCGTGAGGGGGGCTACCAGTGCGAGACCGTCCTCCAGCCCCTGGACATTGTGGCCAACTTTGAGAAGAAGGTGCCCCGTGAGTGGATCAACGCCAACGGCGACGGCGTGGAGCAGCCCTTCATCGACTACGTGCTCCCCCTGATCCAGGGCGAGCCCAACGGTCCCAAGGAGAACTCCCTCCCCCGCTTTGCCCGCCTGAAGAAGGTCCTCACCACCGAGATGTAAGTATTTCTGCAAAAAGCGCCGTTCCCAGATCGGGAACGGCGCTTTTTTATGCTGACCCATGATAAGCGGCTGAGCGATCCCCCGCCCCCCTCATCCGGCCCTTCGGGCCACCTTCCCCCCGGTGGGGGGAAGGTGACAGACAGCAGCCTTACCGCACGCCGGTCAGAGCACGCATGACGGTATAGGTCTGGGGATCCAGGCCCTTCTTCATGTTCAGGGCCTCGTGGATGTCGTAATCCACATAGGATTCACCGTCCATAGCCACCACACGGCAGGTCTTGCCCTCGGCCAGCAGACGGACGGCCTCATAGCCCATATAGGTGGCAGCCACCCGGTCCCGGAGAGAGGGAGCGCCGCCACGCTGGACATGGCCCAGAATGGTGACACGGGTATCCAGGGCGGTGGCCTCGTGGATGTGCTTGGCAATCTCGTAAGCGCCGCCGTTGACCCCCTCAGCCACAATGACCATGAAGTGGGTCCGTCCGCTCAGTCTGGCCCGGCGGATGGGCTCAATCAGGTCCTCCTCATAGTTGACCTCCTGCTCAGGCACCACCACGGCGGTGGCGCCGCAGGCCACCCCCACGTTGAGGGCCACATGGCCGGCATGGCGGCCCATCACCTCCACCACCGAGCAGCGCTCATGGGACTGCATGGTGTCCCGCAGCTTGTCGATGGACTCCACGGCGGTGTTGCAGGCGGTGTCAAAGCCGATGGTGTAAGTAGAGCAGGCAATGTCGTTGTCGATGGTGCCGGGGATGCCGATGACGCTGAGGCCCTTGTCCGCCAGGGTGAGCAGGCCCCGGAAGGTACCGTCTCCCCCGATGCCCACCAGGGCGTCCAGCCCCAGCAGCTTGCAGGTGGCTACCGCCCGCTCCCGGCCCAGCTCCGACTTGAAATCCTCGCTGCGGGCAGAGTAGAGCATGGTGCCGCCCCGGCGGGACAGGCCGCTGACGCTGTCAAAGTCCAGCTTGACAAAGTCGCCGTTGATGAGGCCGTGATAGCCCCGGCGGATGCCGACGCACTCAATGCCCATGTGGACGGCGGTGCGCACCACCGACCGGATGGCTGCGTTCATGCCGGGGGCGTCTCCCCCGCTGGTAAAGACACCAATGCGCCGAACTGCTTTTTCCATGGCAATTTCCTCCTTGAGCTTTTGCTCTCCATGTGATGATGGCACTGGGGATTATACCTTCAACTCTGCTGTCTCTCCGGTGAGGGCCTGGGCGTACCGGGCCAGCACCGGCTGGATCTCCCCTTCCAGGAACTCGGTGACCTGCTCGGGGCAGCGGCCGATATAACGGGCAGGCTCCAGATGGGCGGTGATCTCCTCCCGGCTCAGCATGGAAAAGGCCGGGTCGGCAGCAATCAGATCAATCAGGTTGTTGGACAGGCCGTGATCCTTGACATTGGCTCCCGCCTGCTGGCTGAGCACCCGGATGCGCTCATGCAGCTCCTGCCGGTTGCCCCCCCGCTTGACGGCGTCCATCATGATGTTCTCGCTGGCCATAAAGGGCAGCTCCTCCAGCACATGCTTTTCAATGACCTTGGGGTGAACCACCAGCCCCCCGGCCACGTTGGCCCAGATGTTCAGGCTGGCATCCACCGCCAGGAAGGCCTCGGGTACGGAGAGGCGCTTGTTGGCAGAGTCGTCCAGGGTGCGCTCAAACCACTGGGAGGCGGCGGTCACCGCCGGGTTGAGGGCGTCGCACATGACGTACCGGGCCAGAGAACAGATGCGCTCGCACCGCATGGGGTTGCGCTTGTAGGGCATGGCGGAGGAACCGATCTGGTTCTTTTCAAAGGGCTCCTCCACCTCTTTCAGGTGGCAGAGCAGCCGCAGGTCGGTGGCAAACTTGCTGGCAGACTGGGCAATGCCCGACAGGGTGGACAGCACCGCATAGTCCGTCTTCCGGGAATAGGTCTGGCCGGACACGGGAACGGTGGCTTCAAAGCCCATTTCGGCGGCAATCTTCTCGTCCAAAGCCTTGCACTTGGCATGGTCGCCGTCAACGAGCTCCAGGAAGGAGGCCTGGGTGCCGGTGGTGCCCTTGCAGCCCAGCAGCTTCAGGGTGGAGATCCGGTACTCCACCTCCTGGAGGTCCAGCAGCAGCTCGTTCATCCACAGGGTGGCCCGCTTGCCCACCGTCACCAGCTGGGCAGGCTGGAAGTGGGTAAAGCCCAGGGTGGGCTGGGCCTTGTACTGCCCGGCAAAGGCGGCCAGCTTGTCCAGCACCCGCACAATCTGGTCCCGCACCAGCACCAGGGCCTCCCGCATGAGGATGATGTCGGTGTTGTCCCCCACATAGCAGCTGGTGGCCCCCAGGTGGATGATGGGCATGGCATCGGGGCAGGCGTCGCCGTAGGTGTGGACGTGGGCCATCACGTCATGGCGCAGCTTTTTCTCATACTGGGCGGCCTTTTCGTAGTCGATGTCGGTGAGATGGGCCTCCAGCTGGGCCACCTGCCCGGCGGTTACCGGCAGGCCCAGCTCCATCTCAGCCCGGGCCAGGGCCACCCACAGCCGCCGCCAGGTGGAAAATTTCTTGTCCGGGGAGAAGATGTACTGCATCTGGTCGCTGGCGTACCGGGCGCAGAGGGGGCTTTCATAACGGGCGTGTTCCATGCAACATACCTCTTTTGTCGTAAAATTCTCTGTTGTCAGTATACTATAAACCGGCCCTTCCCACAAGGAAAATTTCTATCTTTTTATGCCAGGGTGTGAAATTTTATATCAGCCCCGGCGCCGGGACGGGCCTTCTGCGCCATGAGAAAGGGCGTGCCTTTTGGCACGCCCTTTGCCATTACTGGGACAGGAACTGTTTCAGACGGGCCAGGCCCTCTCTGATGTTGTCCATGGAGGTGGCGTAAGACCAGCGGACGAAGTTGGGGGCGCCGAAGCCGGAGCCGGGTACCACAGCCACCAGGCCGTACTTCAGGAAAGCGTCGGCAAATACGTCGTCGTTGGTGATTTCCACCCCGTGGATGGTCTTGCCGATGAGCTGTTCCAGGTTCATCATCACATAGAAAGCGCCCTGGGGCTTGATGCAGCTGACGCCGGGAATCTGGTTCATCTGCTCCACAATGAAGTTGCGCCGCTCCTCAAAGGCCTGGCGCATGGTCTCCACTTCCTCCTGGGAGCCGCTGAGGGCGGCGGCGGAGGCTTTTTGGGAGATGGCCACGGGAGAGCCGGTGGAGTGGCTGACATAGTTGGCCATCACCTTGGCCACCTTCTCATTGGCGCAGGCATAGCCGATGCGCCAGCCGGTCATGGCGTAGGCCTTGGACACGCCGTTGATGAGGATGGCGCGCTCCTTGGCGTCCTCCCCCAGGGAGGCAAAGCTGGTGAACTCCGCCCCGTCATAGGTGAGGCAGGCGTAAATCTCGTCGGAAATCACATACAGGTCGGCCTTCCGGCACACGGCGGCAATGGACTCCAGCTCTTCCCTGCTGTACATCATGCCGGTGGGGTTGGAGGGGTTGTTCAGCAGGATGGCCTTGGTCTTGAGGGTGATGGCGCTCTCCAGCTTGCCGGCGGTGAGCTTGAAGTCCTCCGCCTCGGTGGCGGTGACCACCACAGGCACGCCGCCCACCATGCGGATCAGCTCAATATAGCTGACCCAGTAAGGGGCGGGCAGAATGACCTCGTCGCCGGGGTTCACCAGGGCCCGGAGGGCCAGGTAGACCAGGTGCTTGGCGCCGCTGCTCACCACCACCTGGGCGGGCTTGTAGTCCAGGCCGAAGTCGGCCTTCATCCGGTCGCACACTGCCTGGCGCAGCTCCACGGTACCGGCGGCAGGGGTGTAGCGGGTCACGTTGTTCCGGATGGCGGCAATGCCCGCTTCCTTGATGGCCTCAGGGGTGTTGAAGTCGGGTTCCCCGGCGCCAAAGCCGATGACGTCAATGCCGTCGGCCTTCATCTGCTTGAACATGGCGTCAATGGCCATGGTGGTGGACGCCTGGACGGCCTGGGCGATGGTGGACAGCTCTTTCAATGGAATCTCTCCCTTGTTACTTAAAATTCTTGCCATATTATATGCTTAAACTTGCAAAAAAGCAAGTACCTCTTTGGAGAAACTCCTTGTTTATGAATGAACCAAGGGGGATTGCTGCAAAAAAAGCCGCCCAGAACGGAAAAAAGCCGCCCTGAGGCGGCTTTCTCCCAGGGCGGTCAGGCCCGTTTCCGGGGGATGAGCAGCAGCTGGCCCTCGGGCAGCTCCTCTTCCTCCAGGGCATTGGCCTGCATCACATCCCGGGCGGTGGTGCTGTAGGCCTTGGCAATGTCCCACAGCCGTTCCCCTGCCCCCACCATCCGCAGCACAATGGAGGGCTGGCCGGTGTGGTCCCGGGGGGTGTTCTCGTCAAAGGAGACGGCAGACACAATGGCGGCCTTGCTGCCGGTGAGGGCCTGGTAAACAAAGCGCACCGGGAAGCGCACCTCAATGCCCCCGGCGGTGGGGGCGGCAAAGACGGGGGCGGTACACTGGCAGCGGCAGCTGCATCTGGCCCCCTCGGGCAGCTCCAGGGTGCAGGTCACCGGCAGCATCCGGCTGACCCCTGTTGTCTCTCCCCCCTCCGTCCGGCAGAGTACATGGACGTGGGCCTGGGCGGTGAGGGTAAGGCGCTCCCCCTCCCGGCTCTGGGCAATCTCCCCCAGGGTGACATAGGCGTCCATGGTCTCCTGGGCCAGCACCCCGGTCTCCAGCAGCTCCCGGACGGCAACCTCCCGCTCCCCCCGGTCGGCCAGCCTGTGGAGGGCCAGGGAGTCACGCTCCACCTCCAGCTCGTAGGCGGTGGAGTACACATCTGCCAGCAGGGTGAGGGAGCGCATCTCCCGCACCACCGCCTGGGCCAGCAGCCCCATGGTGAGGGTGAGGGTGCGGCCGTCTCCCCGGTCCAGGGTACAGTCCAGGTCGGTGAGCATGAGAGAGACCTGGCACACCGCCTCCTCCCCGGCGCCCCCCACCTCCATCAGCTGGGAGATGGGCAGCTCAAACTCTCCCGTGTTCAGGCTGCCGTCGGTCCCCCGGTAGAGCACCTGGAGCCGGGCGCTGCCCTTGAAAATCAGCTTGCTGCCAATCACCTTGGCCTCGCCGCACTCCAGGGCGACCCGCCATTTCAGCAGCTCCTCCCCCTCGGGGCGGCTGCCGGGGAGGGTCAGCTCATCACTGAAGGTAAAGGGTTTTTCCTGTACACAAACGGTCACCCAAGTCTCACAGCCCTCGCTGCGCTGCTCAATCCCGGCCTGCTCCGGCTCCAGCACCCCCTGG
>CALWOK010000036.1 GCA_944383125.1 uncultured Flavonifractor sp. | reverse complement strand
GTTGTTCACAATGGAGTCTGTGCTCATCTGATCCTCTGCCAGAGTGGACTGAATTTTCAGCAGCATATCCTCGAAGGTGCCGTTAAAAGGAGCACCCACCGCATCATTTCCTGCGATTTTTTTCGGATCAAAGTCCAGCTTTCTTCCAAAAAGGTCAAGAAACCGAGCTAAGTTGGAGGTGTCTCCACTGGGGGCATTGGGATCTGCTGTGGCCTGGATGAAAACGGTCTGGTTTGCCCAGCTGTGCGATACGGAAATATTAGCCGCTGTAATGTCCGTTGCGTCATCTCCGTTGCTGCTGTTACTGAACAGATTGCCTTCTCCCGGAAGCCGATCAGGAGGGTTTGCTGCGTGGGCATTATTCAGTGCATTCATCTGTTCTGCAAATTCACGGGCCAGACTGTCCAAAGCCTGTTGATAATAGGGAATGCCTCGTTTGACTGCCGCATTAGGGTCATTTGCCACGTCAGCAGTGGTAGCAAACTCGCCCTCTTCTGTCAGCAGTTCCCGCAGGGACTGAAGCGAGCCGTAGAGGTCATTGTCACCCAAATCAGTTGCTGTGCTGCCAGCCATTACGGTACCATTGGAATCTGTTAACGCAGCCAACTGAATGGTGTAATTATTATTGGGAGCAGCCGACAATTCTGTGGCATATTTCCCATCCACCAGCACATTTTTATTCCCGGTAGCCAGACTTACTGTGAGCTTTTCCACCATGGTACCGGCGCCCACGTCCTCCATGGAGTACTTGACGTCGATTTTCATATACTTGCTCAGCTCATCCAGCAGCAGGTTACGCTGATCCCGCAGCTCCAGGGCCTCGTCCCCCCGGATATCGGCATTGCGGATGGAGATGTTCAGTTCCTGAATACCTTTCAGAATATCGTTGACCTGGGTAATTTCCTGATCCAGCTTGGTTTCATAGGTCTTTTGCAGCTCAGCCAGCTTGTCGGCATACGAGTTGAACAGGGTGCACAGGGCGTCGGCAGGGGCCCGGATCAGGCTGTCATAGCCCCCGGCCATGCCATTGGCTGCCGCCTTGCTGATGAGGTCACGCAAATCATTGAGCTGACGCAGAATCACGCCGTCATCCTGTTCCAGGCTGCCCTTGCCCACCTCATCCAGGATAACGGCCAAGTCGTTCAGGCCCCCCAGTTTGGTGTCGGCGCTGGACAGGTCGGTCTGGGCTTTCCGGAAGGTGATGTCCAGGGCGGGGTCCCGCAGCTGGTCCACGCCGGCAATGACAGCGCCCTGGCCAATTCTGTTCTTATAGATGGAATAATACCGGTCGGACACCGAAGGCACCAGGCTGGCCTGGTTGAGCCGCTGGCGGGTATAGCCAGTCGTATTGATATTGGTAATATTATTGCCTGTTACATCCAGGCCCTTCTGGGCGGCATAGATTCCCAGCCGCACCGTACCGAATGAACCAAAAGTACCCATGCGTTATATCCTCCTTACGCCCGGAAATCGGTCTGGCGCCGGTCGGGGGCGGCGCTCTCCTTCTTCTGATTCCGGCGCTCCAATTCTTTGTCAATCTGCCGCAGCTTGCTCTCCATCAGGGTGCGGGCCGCCTTCTGGGCGCTGTCGTACACCTGCCAGGCCCGCAAGGTCTGCTCCGTTACCTGGGTGGCCCTGGCCTGCAGCTCCTGGGGGCTGTGCCGGGGCAGCTCGCGCAGGGGGAGCTGTTCCAGCCCCAGCTGCTGCAGCAGGGCCTTGCGCCGCTGCTCCCGCCCCCGCAGGGACAGGGTCACCACCTGCTCCTGCTTCATGCACTCATCCAGGGTGAGCAAATCCCCCGCCTGGATGGCGGCAATCTTGCGCTGCTCCACCTCTGTCACCTGCACCAGGTCCTTCTGGATCTCCTCCAGCAGGGTAAGGTACTCCTGAAATGCCATCCTGCCTCACCCCTCCTCTCGCAGCAGCATTCTGGCCGCAATCTGCCGGGGGTCGGGATGATAGGCGCCGGAGGCCACCTGCAGGCTCAGGGCACTCAGCTCTTGATGGGTGGGACGGGTGCGCACCGACCGGGCAATCTGCCCGGCAGTCTCTCTCAGCCGCCGCTCCGTCTCATCCATGCGGGAGGAAAACTGGGCCTGATCATACTGCGGCTCCGACGCCCGGGGATGCACAATATCTCTCTTTTGCTGATATGGCGTCACGCTGTTGACAGGATACATGCCGCCTGGATAGATTGTGGACAACATGGTAAAGCCCACCCTCCCATGATTCAAATTCCAGTGTGACAGTGCCGGCCACGCCAGCACTGTGGGTTCATGGTATATATCGGCCCAAATCCTCTGCTGCATAAGTAGGAGAGGCAAAAATCCGTACTTTTCTTGTAAAATCTTTTTTCCTTTTCCCATTATCTTTTCCATGTTCCGGGTCGATATATAGTTGGGAAAGTATATCTATTTTGATGGTTCGTTTGAAAGGAGTCGCTGCGCCATGAGATATGAAGTAACACAGGATTTGTTGACCGGCAATGCTCTGATCGACTCAGAGCACCGCCAGCTCTTTGACGCCGTAAACAAGCTGATGGACGCCTGCTCCCAGGGCAAGGGCCGGGAGCAGATCCAGCAGACTGCTGCCTTCCTGAATCAATATGTCCGCAAGCATTTTCAGGACGAAGAAAACCTCCAGCTCCAAAGCAAATACCCCAATTATGCCAGCCACAAGCAGTTCCATGAGGGCTACCGCCGTCAGCTGGCCCAGGTGGTGGAAGAGCTGCAGAAGAACGGCAACACCGTAAAAACCCTGGGCGATCTGAACCAGACGGTCGCCGTGCTGGTCTCCCATATCCGTACCGAGGACAAACGTCTGGCACGCCATATCAAGGAGCATTGATGGAATTTCCCCATCAGAAGAAACAGGGCCTGTCGCAGCATCATGCGACAGGCCCTGTTTGTTGGACTGGATGATTACATACCGTTATGTTCCTCGGTACAATCCCGCAGTGTAAACTTGGCAATCAGGCTCTTCATCAGTACAGACTGGCCGGACAGCTCTTCACTGGCAGCGGCACTCTCCTCGGCGGTGGCCGAGTTGGTCTGCACCACGTTGGAAATCTGATCGGTACCCTCTGTAACCTGATGGATGGCTTCCGTTTCGGAGATGATGTTCTCGGTAACCTGGGCCATATTCTTCACCGCCTCGTCGGCATACTCCAGGGTGGTGGTGAGGGCTTCGCTCACCTCTATGCTCAGCTGGCTGCCCCGCTGCACATTGACGGTGGAGCGCTCAATCAGCTCCTTGGTCTGCTTGGCGGCCTGATCCGACTTGGAGGCCAGAGAGCGCACCTCATCAGCCACCACCGCAAAGCCCTTGCCGGCGGTACCTGCCCGGGCAGCCTCCACAGCTGCGTTCAGGGCCAGAATGTTGGTCTGGAAGGCGATGTTCTCAATGGTGGCAATAATCTGACTGATTTCCTCGTGGCCCTTGAGGATATCTGCCATAGCCTCCTTCAGGGCAATCATCTTCTCATTGCTGGTAACCACATGACCGCCGGCCACGTTGGACTTCTCCTGGGCCACTCTGGCGGCTTCCTCGTTGCGCTGGGCGGCATGGTTGATATCGGCAATGGTGGCAGACAGCTCCTGCACCGAGCTGGCCTGCTCGGTAGCGCCCTGGGCCAGGGCCTGGGCGCCGCAGGAAACCTGCTCCGCGCCGGCAGATACCTGCTCGGCAGCGGTATGGATCTGGGACATAACATCGCTCAGCTCGGTGACAAGCTGCACCATGGAGTCCTTCACGCCCTTCATCTCACCCACATAGTGCTGGGGGTTGCGGCTGTGTACATTCAGGTTGCCCTGGGCAATCTCTCCCAGAATGTAGCCCACATCCTCCACCAGTCCCTTCAGCACCTCCACAATATGCTCTGTGGCGTCGGACAACGTGCCGATTTCATCCCGGCGCTGGAACTGAGGCACCGGTGCGCTGAGATCCCCTTCCCGGAGCAGCTCAATGCGCTTGACACAGGCCTGGATGGGCTTGCCGATGCTGGAGGCAATCCGGGTGGCAAGAATCACAGAGGCCACTACTACCACCACCACCAGGACGGCAATGATGATGATGTTTTGAATGGTGGTATCCATGAAATCGCTGATAGGCGCAGTAATCGCCAGGCTCCAGCTGTCGGTCCCTTCTACCGGAGCAAAGGCAATGTACTTTTCCACACCATTGATCCGATAGGTACCAAAGCCGCTCTCTCCGGCGCGCATCCTGGCGTGGATGGCTGCCAGCGCCGCCAGACTGCCGTCGGACTGGGCCTCCGCCTCAACGTTCTGGGTGGCCACACTCTCCAGCACCGTGTCGGCAATGGTGTAGCCGTCTTTGCCGATCATATAGGCGCCGCTGTTCTCGCTGATTTTAATATCAGACATAATATCGTTGAGGAAGGTTTCATTCGGCACCAGATAGACCACACCGGCCACCTGCCCCCCCATAATACCATCCCTCCACAGGGGCGCTGCCACCATAATGGACAGCTCCCCCGTGATCTTGCTGACGGTGGGGGTGGAAAACCAGGTCTTCCCCTGGATGGCCTGCTGGAAGTACTCCCGGTCGGAATAGTTGTTGCCGTCAAAAATGCTGACGCCGGTGCCGGTCAGGATATTGCCCCGCATCATACCGTAATGCTCCACCCACTGGTTAAGGATTTCCTTTTTTTGCTGGGTGGTTGTGGTAGTACCAGACAGCTCCGGAATCATGCCCAGGGCTTCCACAGCAAATTTGTAAGATTGCAGCTGGTAGGATACCCGCTGGGCAGTCTGAGTGGATACCGTCTCCATATTCTGCTGCAGCATATCAACACTGCTGAGGTAACTCATGACAATGCCCATGCCTCCGCACAGCACAGCGGCTGCAACAGCAACGCTCAAAAAGCTGACCAGAATTTTCTGTCGGATACTTTTCATAATGCGTCTCCCTTCCTCTTTCCTTTGCGCCGGCCCCCAGCCGGTATGATTTCTCTCTGCGTTCCTCCGTTCAGGGAGAAATAGGGGTTACTGCTCCCGTCTTGCGGTCAAGACGATAGACTTGGTTCTCCATGCCGGCAATCAGATAGCTGGCCACATACTGGTGCTCCGGCAGGATATACACATTGAGGCACAGACAGCTCTCATCATCCAGCATACACAGTCCGGACTCCACAAAAATATTATAGCCCGACATGTCCGCCCCTTCCAGCCCAAGCACCGATGGGGGGAAGGAATACAGGTATTCTACTGCCTCTTCCAGGGTCATGCCCTCCGGGTTCTCCTTTTCCGGCAGCCTGGCCCCCTCTGCAAACAGGGGAATGATGGTACAGGAGGTTTCATCCCACAGGATGGACAGCTCAAACAGGCCCTCTCCGCCAGGGCTCTCCACTGCCGCCACCACCGTTCCCGACGGCTCCAGATCTTCCCCCTCCGGCCAGAGCTTGCCTTCTGCATCCAGGAAGGTACAGGAATCCTCCTCTGTCAGATAGGTCATATAGCTCTGGACAATCTCACTGCCCGACTGGAGGTTCTGATACCGGTGCTGCACCGCACCCTCCTCGGTGGTTTCCATGGTATACTGCACCTGCTCATCCAGAGGAACTGCCGTATTCAGGGAAGGCAGGTTTTCCTCCTCAATGGCATAGCTGCTGGGGGGTTCCGGAGCACCTCCGCCGCAGCCCGATAACAGCAGCAGGATGGCTGCGGCTCCCAACAGCCGCCATGCACTCTGTTCCTTCATTTTACAACGTCACCGCCTTGTCTTGTATGCCGATCTCCACCCGGTCTCCCTGGTTCAGGATCTGCTGAAACTGGCAGTCCATCCCATTGACCTTGAGAAAAACCGGTCCTTGCGCCTGCCGGAAATCAATCCCCGTCCGCTCCAGCAGGTCCATGACAAAGTAGGGCATACCGGGGTCCTTGTCGGTCAGTGTAACCGGCTTTCCGTTCAAAAGAACCGAGCAGCCGTTCTCCCCACCCCCCTGGACAGACGGGGCGGGGTCTTCCGCAACCACAGGCGCCTCGGCCTGAGGCTGCGGTTTGGGTTCCGGCTGGAGCGGGGCGCTTCTCTCCGGCTCCGGCTGAGATATGGGTTGGGGTGGGGGATCGTTCTCCTCCGCCCTCTGGACGCTGCCGGGCAGCGTCACAAAAGCCCCGTTGGCAACCTCCTCTTCCGGCGCCAGGGTGCGTCCGTCCACCAGCAGGAAGGGTACCCGCAGCCGGCGGGCCAGCTCCTCCGCCGTCAGGATACAGTCGGCCCCCCGAACAGCCGGTGTAAACTCCACCTGATCTCCTGCGTGTACCACCGCCGTAGGCGTGGCCTCCGCTCCATTGAGCAGGAGCTGGGCCGGTTGGGCCGGCTCCCCGTGAAACACCCGCCGCTGGCCGTCCACCTGGAGCACCAGGGGCTTTCCATTCCGTCCCAGCAGGTCGGAATAGGTGTATCCATTCATCATCAGCAGTTCCATAACCGTCAAACTGCCGCTGCGGAACAGCTTGGCCGGCGTGCCGTTGAGGGTGACACGGCAGTTGTCGCTTACCAGTCCCAGCCCGGCAGACACCGCAATGCCCAGAGGGGTGGTATACTCCGGATCATCCAGGGAAATGTCCTCCGACCAGACCGTCCGCTTGAAGTGTCCGCCGGCCACCGCCACCCGGTTGGGGTCCATGGCCAGGGCTGCCGCCACCTTTTCCCGCAAAGTGGGCAGCTTGCTGCCTCCGCCTGCCAGGAAGAGGGCGGAGGGCGCCCCGCCATTCAGCTCCTGCACCCGCTTGGCAATCTCCCCGCTGAGCAGGTCAATGGAGGGGGACAGCACCTTCTCCACCGCACTGACCGCACAGGTCTGCTCCAGCCCCAAAATGTTGGTAAAGGTCAGCTCCTCGCCGGTGGAGAGGCCGGCCTTCATGGCCTCAGCGGTGTCATAGTCCACCAGATACTCCCGCATCAGGGTTTCGGTCATCTCATCCCCCGCCACGGTAGCCATGGTATATCCCACCACGCTGCCGTCCCGGCAGAGGGCAATGTCCGACGTACCTGCGCCAATGTCTACCAGGCACAGATTGAGCAGGCGCAGCTCGGCAGGAATGGCTGCATTGAGGGCGGCAATCGGCTCCAGGGTCAGGCTGCCTACCTGTAACCCTGCCATCCGCAGCGCAGCATACAAGCTGTCCACCACCCCGCTGGGCAGGAAGGTTGCCACCACATCGGTGGACAGCACCTGTCCGGTATGGCCCAGCAGATTGGCCAGGGGGTAGCCGTCCAGGCAGTAGCGGACGGCGGTATATCCCACCAGGAACAGACGGGTACCGTCCTCCTCCGCCTGGTGGAGCGCCTGTTCGGCCTCCGCCACAGCGGCAGCCTCCAGCTGGGCAATCTGCTGCTCAGTCACCGGGCCGGGGGCAGGGAGCGTCAGCTCACTGTGGCCCGGCTCGGTGCGCAGGGCCCGTCCGGCCGCCGCCACACAGGCCCTGGTCAGGCGGCAGCCTGCCGTCCGCTCCAGCTTCCGTGTCACCTCCCGTATGGCCTCCGCCACCTGGCCAATGTCCTCAATCTGACCATCCATCATCACCCGGCGGGTGTGGAGATGCTTTTCCACCGCACAGATTTGTACCCGGCTGCCCTCCACCGTTCCCAGCATACCAATGATGCTGCGGGTTCCCACGTCAAGGGCATAGATATACTCCTGTTCCGGCTGTGTCTGGGCTGTGTCCTGGGTGTTCTCAACCATAGATGTTCATCTCCTCCCCGCCATAGGCGTGATGTTATCATGTCATATTACTTTTAGTATTTACTGAAGGGGTTATCCTCAGCCTGTGCAAGGGGCTGAGCGTAGGACTGGAATTCCTGTCCTTCCGCCGGAGCCTCCGGCGCCGGCTCATACTCCTCTCTGGGCATCTGTCCCCGCAGGGTAAACTTCTGCACCATGTCCTTCATGACCATGGCCTGGCTGGTCAGCTCCTGGCTGGCAGCGGCAGACTGCTCGCTGGTGGCCGAGTTGGTCTGCACCACGGCGGAAATCTGATCCACACCAAGGCTCAGCTGGTCAATTTCACCGGCCTCCGAAATGGTATTTTCCGCCAGCTTCTCCATATAGTCAATGGCCACCGTGGCGCACTCCACCGTCTTTTGCATGTTGACGCCTACATTCTCGGCCAGCTCGCCGCCCCGTTCCACCGTTTGCATGGCATCTTCAATGAGCTTTTTGGTCTGCTTGGCGGCGTGGTCGGACTTGGAGGCCAGGTTGCGCACTTCGTCGGCCACCACCGCAAAGCCCTTGCCGGCCGTACCGGCCCGGGCAGCCTCTACAGCGGCATTCAGAGCCAGGATATTGGTCTGGAAGGCAATGTTTTCAATGGTCTCAATGATCTTGCTGATATCCCGCTGTCCCACCAGAATCTCGCTCATGGCCTGGCGCATTTCCTCCATCTGGCGGCTGCTGAGCTCCACCTGGCTGGCGGCCTGGTCGGCCTTTTCCTTGGCGGTCTGGGCGGTTTCACGGTTGCCCTGGGCAGAGCGGTCCAGCTCATTGATGGTGGCGGACAGTTCCTCCACGGCGCTGGCCTGCTGGGTGGCGCCCTGAGCCAGAGCCTGGGCGCCGTTGGCCACCTGGTCGGCACCGGCGGCCACCTGATCGGCCACCTGCAGGATACTGCCCATAGTATTGTTCAGATTGACAATGAGGTATTCAAAATTTTCCTTGATGGGAGCCAGTTCGCCGGGGTAAGCCTGGGTAGCGCTTCTGTTCAGATCACCATGGGCCAGAGCGCTGGTAACCGTTACAATATCCTCAATGGTGCGGTGAAGCACATTCTGAGAGGTACGCACAGCGTCACAGATATTGCCGATTTCATCCTCAGCGTCATACTCCAGCTCATGGGACAGATCTCCTTTGCTGAAGGCAACCACAGCCTCCTTGGCCTCACGCAGCGGGTGGACAATGGAGCGGATCACATACAGGTTGAGTACAATGCTGGCGGCAATGATGAGTCCAAGCAGTATGGCCACAATGATGGTGTTGCGGGTGCTGGCGCCGGCAGTCTGGGCAACCAGAGCGTCTCCCTCGGTCTGGGCCTGCATAAACAGGGTGCGTCCGGTGGAAACCACCTGGTTGAGCCGGGGAGTACATTCATTCTCCACCAGCTTTTTGGCCTGCTCCAGGTCGTTCTCCCGCAGGGCCTTGTCAATGTCTGTAAATGTATTTTGCCACGAGATAATCTCCTGGGCATACTGCTCCACCAGATTGCGTCCCTTTTCATAGCCCTCTACCACCTGCAGATAGCTGTTCAGCTCTTCAATCAGCGCTTCCATGTTAGCCACGGTTTCGGTATTATAACCCAGCAGGGCCATATCCCGCAGCTGGCGGGCGATGGCATTGACATCGGACTCGCACTTCAGAATGGCCTCCGTCACCGGCACCTGATCGGCAAGCACCTGATTATAATCATTGCGGGTGGTCAGAATGGTGGTAATGGCAACGGTGCTCATCACCAGAAGCAATACCAGGGTAACCCCCAAAGAAATCAACAATTTGGTTCCGACTTTTAAATTCTTCATACACTCATCCATCCTCCAAGGCCCAAAGTATGGGATCTATCGTTTACGGCTCTTCTGGTACCAGGCCGGAATTTCTCCCGTAACACGGTCTTTTCAGAGCACGCCGGTGCTCCTGTACTCCTTTGACAAATGGTTGGAACCTGTATACATATGCTCCGTCCCCATGAGAGGGGAGATTATATCACATCGCCATAGCGCCCCCGCTGTACATCTCCAAAAATGCGCCCATCCACCAGGGTGATGACCCGGCGGCGCATCAGGTTGACAAATTTTTTGGCGTGGGTGGCCATG